>CAZFZB010000019.1:0-11640 GCA_964523415.1 uncultured Chromatiaceae bacterium
ACTGACGAAGAGTGCATGACGTGAAGCATCTATGCAATCATCCGGTACCCGACAGTTATACTCACAAATCGTGTCCCGTGATGTGGAGATAGAAGGTCATCGAATCCGAGGAGGCTTGGGAGCCGATCAGGGTGCGACCACAGGCATGCTGACGAGGAGATTCTCGCCGAGAGCTGCGAGGGTTTCCAGGGAACTGTAACGGCATTGGCGGGACTCCGCGACTTTCTGCCTCAAGAGCAAGGCGGCCACCGAACCTATAGATGGCCCTCTCGTTGGGGAAGATGCCCACCCGATCCGTGCGGCGATTGATCGCTCCATTGATCCGCGCCAGGGGATTGCATGAAGTACCCCGAAAGCGCCGCCAGGAGGCTGAGATCACCTGGCGCATGGCTTTCTTCAGGCACCCATGGCTGTCGGAGATGACCCATATCACACCGCGCAAGCCACTATATGTCGGGCCGTACAGTTAGTCGGTTCCCAACGGCTCAACCACTGACACGTCGGTACACCCGTCCAGCAGCTTCCGGCGACTGTCGGTGTTGGCGCCTACTGCGAGGATGGCGGCAACCGGTGCGTTGAGTCCGGCCACACGCACCCTGCTGGAGGTGGCTTCGATCTGCAAGTAAGGCCAGTCGCCTGCCATGGGCCGGTTCAGGAAGGTCCGCAGCCGTTCGTCGATCTCGGCGCATACGAGTGACACCTGGCCCTTGGCGATGCCACTCATATCCGAGACCTAGACCAGATCATCGACCGAGCGGCTCGAGAGGCTCTGCTCCTAGGCTGCCTGAACAACCGCCTCCAAGGCCTTCTCGGCGGGGCGTCCTGGTTCCAGGAAAGAAGGGAAGTCCCACCGAAACCTAGTTTGGGGGTGCGGAGCGGCATAGTACCGGTACTGGTCTACCCGGTTCGATCACGGCGGTCATTGCGGGAGTGGGCACGAGCTGAGGCACGCTCACTGTGGCTCGCGCCACAGCAGTTATCCACGTCCAGTTCCATGAGTCGCTGAGCGACGAAGGCAACCCTGACATAGACGATGTCGTTGGCGCCTGCCTTTGCAAGCCGTGCAGAAGGGTACATGCTGTTGTAGATCATCGCCTTCTTTTCTTTGCGTTTGAGTGTCGCAACCCAAACCTTACTGGAGTGCATCGATGACTTCCCGATCAGGCTTAACCCCAACATGTTAGCTTCTATACCACTTCCAAGGACGCAGCCTGACCGGATCTCGCCCGCAGCCCGCATAAGTTACCGCCCGGTTCCTATAGGAACTCGCGTGCGTCGTAGATGAATCGCGCCACCAATCAGGGGGCAGGCGATGCACCTGGGCCTGGGCACTCAGGGGTGACCCACCTCATTTCAATGCGATCTCGCCCCTCGATGCTGCCCTCAATGAAATGAGCGTCGAGGCTGCGGGCCTGGAGAGCGTCCACCATGTGTTGGAGACCGAACCATCACGGACGCAATAGGGACGATCTACTGGTCCTTGGGCAAGCCGTCGGCCCATTGGCCGATCAGTTCGGGATCGTGCCCGCTCGCCCCGGGCAGTCGCTCAGTGGAGGCGGCGAAATCGGCGGAACAGCGCACGTCGATGAGGTGTCTGCTCGTGAGTTCGCTTTTAAGCTTGTCGGAATGGATGGTGCGTTGCAGCGATTCAGGCTCCGGTAGTGAGGGGGTAGCAGAGTTTTTCGTAAGGATGACGATCAGAGCACTAAGCTGTAGGAGAGGCCCAACAGCGCGCAGGCGCCGATCACCTTCATGATGTCGATCTTGTACTTCCACAGGGCAACGAAGCTCGCCACCGCCAGCAGCACGAGCTGCCACTCGAAACGCCCGCCGAAGGGGGCAGCGGCGCTGGCCTGGGGCCAGAAGGCGTGCCAGGCGAAGAAGACTGCCAGATTGACGATCACCCCCACCACGGCAGCCGAAATCCCAGTCAGCGGGGCCGTGAACTTCAGCTCGCCGCGTGTCGCCTCCACCAGTGGGCCGCCAGCGAGGATGAAGAGGAACGAGGGGAGGAAGGTGAAGAAGGTCGCCACCCAAGCCCCTAGGAGCCCCGCTGCGATGGGATCGCTGACCACCTGCTTGGTTACGCCGCCGAGATAACCTACCCAAGTGACCACCATGATGAGCGGCCCCGGCGTGGTCTCACCGAGGGCGAGGCCGTCCATCATCTGCGGCCCCGTCAGCCAGCCGAACTGCTCCACCGAGCCTTGATAGACGTAGGGCAGCACCGCGTAGGCCCCGCCGATGGTGAGGAAGGCGGCCTTGGTGAAGAAGTCACCCATCGCGGCCAGGGTCGGCTGGCCGGCGATGGCCCACATCGCCATCCCCCATAGGGCGACGAAGGCGGCGATCTTGAGACCGAGCCGCATCCAGGAGAAGCGGGCGTGAGGCGGTGGCGGGGTGTCGTCGTCGATCAGAGCCGGGCCGTAGACCTGATTCGAGGCCCCGTGGCCGCTGCCAGCCCGAAACTTGTCCGGCCACAATCGGCCACCGATGGCCCCGAGGATGCCTGCGGCCAGTACAATCCAGGGGAAGCCCACATCCAAGAAGAAGATGCCGACGAAGGCTAGGGCAGAGATGCCCATCAACAGGCCGTTCTTCAGCGACTTTGAGCCGATGCGCCACGCCGCAAAAAGCACCACCGCCACCACCGCAGGTTTGATGCCGTAGAAGATGCCCGCCACCAACGGTACGTCGCCGAAGGCGAGATAGACCCCGGCGAGCAGCGAGAGCAGGAAGAAGGCGGGCAGAAAGAAGAGCACCCCGGCGACGATGGCCCCCGGAATGCCTTGCATCAGCCATGCGATGTAGATGGCGAGTTGAATCGCCTCCGGCCCCGGCAACAACATGCAGTAGTTGAGGGCGTGCAGAAAGCGGTGTTCACTGATCCAGCGCCGTTTCTCCACCAGCTCCTGGTGCATCATGGCGATCTGCCCGGCGGGGCCGCCGAAGCTAATAAAGCCGAGCTTGAGCCAGTAGGGTAGGGCCTGGCCCAGGGTGGGATGGGCCGGGCGATCCGTTTCACCGATGGATATGGGGTCAGTCATAGGGAATCTTCTGGTAGTTGCAATAGAGAGAATCGAAGAGACGGCAGGCCTCGTCTAGCAGGGCGCCATCGTCCGGATGCAGGGCGCGCAGGCCGGTGAGGACGGCTTCGATCCCGGCCGCTTCGGGACAAGGCAGCCCGCCTACATCCAGGAAGTGGACCAGAGCTCCGAGTCGCGTCAGGGCCGGATCACCCTCGAGACCAAAGGCGGCGAGCAGGGCTTCGAAGGTGACTCGCTCCCCGGCGTGGCTGAAAGTGGCGCCGTCGAAGTCGAAACCGATCGCATCGGCGGGGCAGTCGGTAGGGCTCACCAGCCAGAGGAAACGTGCCTCCAGGTCGATGTGACAGCGAATCAGCCAGGCGCTGGCCAGCCGGTCCACCCACGGGCGTGCCCGTGTGGCCCAAACGCAGCCTTGATGATCGTGAGGGCTCAGCCTCGGGATAGCCACCTGCAGAGATGTCGGTTCATCAGGCGAAATTCTGCGAGCGATCGCCTCGCGCAGGGTGTCGAGCAGATCCAAGGTCTGTCGTTGTGCTGCGCTGGGGAAAAAGTCGATGCTTACCACTTGCTCGAAGCGGCGCACGATCGGCTTAAGCTTGCGCTCCGCATCCGTGGGGTCCAGGGATGAAAGGCGGCCCCCTAGGCTCTTGATCTCCTTGGCAACACTGGCGTATTCCTCGGCACGGTCGAATAGGGCACGAAGCGCAGCCTCTTGAGCATCGTCCTTCCCCAACAGGCGATAGACCTCACCGTTGCCCCCGGCATCCTCCGCCTGCGCGGCTGCTTCGGCCAGTGAGCCCTTGTGGTCATCCGATTCAGGTAACAGATAAACCCCATCGCGCAAGGTCGCGCAGCCCAGCGCCTTAACGGAGCGCCAGACTCGCATGCGACCCGTCGATGCCTTGGTGGGTAGGCTCACGAATAGGGCAAGAAAGCTCAAGCAAAGGCCCCAAAATAACAAGATTTGTTAATGTTAAAGATTACACAAGTTGTAATAACTGTAACTAAGCTACTGCTTGACCGTCAACCTGCGGTGGATTCAAATTGAACGGGCTTCCCCACCGAGCACGCAGCCTTCAGGGCGAACCCGAAATCCTCCAAGAGTCAAGAACGGATTGGAACGGAGATCATTATTCACTCAGACCCAATGAGATATCTCCGTTCAAGTAACCTTGGAGGGATCGCGCAGTAGGATGGCGAGCGCTGCTTTGACTGGGTGACCGGTAATAGCTACCGTTGGCTGAGGAAAGGGTGACTCTAACTGACAGGGATCCAGGGCCTTCACAAGGGATGATCAACGGCTACGAGATGGGTGCCCGGATAACCTTCGAGCTGCGGGAGTCGGCGCTGTCCGGCCGGAGCAGCAGCGTTTACCCGCGGGACTGATACCCCCCGGCCCGTGGGAGCCGTTCCTGGTCCACGGCGGGAGGCGCGAATTGTCCAGCCTAAGGGGATGAGAAATCCGATCGATGATCAACTACTGATTAAGATATAGTGGAAGTTGTGGTGGCCAGAAAATAGCCAATACCTCCTCGGCCTTGGCACCAAGCCAGTTCCCGGCGATTGGCCAAGCCTTATCGACATGCTTTTCCACAGCCGCCGGGGAAAAGTCCAGCTCCTACCCGATCCCGTAGCCGGCGGGTCCGGCGAATTACCTTCAGCCCAGCCTGTCCCTCATGCCGCCCTTCGCCCTCCACCCGCAACTCCTGGCCGATTGTCATCGGCTGGGTCAACTGAGCCATAGTCACCTGTTACTCCACCGCAATGCAGAGGTGCCCTGGTTCATCCTGGTCCCCGAGACGGAATTGACCAATCTGCTGGATCTGCCCATAGCCCAGCGCGATGGAGTGCTGGTGGATTGCAAGCGTGTCTCGGATTACCTCAGGGGGACACGAAACTACCCCAGGGTCAACGTCGCCTGGATCGGCAATCTGGTGCCCCAGTTGCACGTCCATGTCATCGGGCGGCGTCAGGATGACCCTTGCTGGCCCAAGCCCGTATGGGGCCATCTGGCCCCGGGACCTGACTATTCGCCTGCAGAGGTTGAGGCCATCCGGACAGCGTTGTTGAAGTCCTGAAAGCAGCCGAGGGTATGGCATCCTCTACTTGAGACTTAAGGGTCCGCGTTAGGGTGATCCCCGTCCTGGCCATGAGCCACCCCCTCCGCGTCCGGAAACCGTCGGGGGTCCACAGCATCCTCGTCCATCAGGATACGCTGACCGTCCCCTTCGAGATCGTCGAATTGACCGGAACGGGCTGCCCAAAAAAGGACGATGACGGCGACCAGGCCGAGGAGGATCATGCCGGGAATGAGGCCATAAATGACTTCCATCGATCGGGATTCAGCGCTGAGTTGGTTTCTGGAAGAGTTTGCGGATGCGTGCAGAGTTACCGATAACCGCGAGGGAACTCAGGGGCATGGAGACGGCGGCCACCAAGGGAGTAACCAGAGCCGCCATGGCGAGCGGCACCATGATGAGATTATAAACAATGGAGATGCCTATATTCTGGCGGATGGTACTGAGCGTTCGGCGGGACAAGGCAGCGGCCTGAGGCACCCGAGCGAGATCGGCCTGCATGAGGACGATGTCGGCGCTGGCAATAGAGACATCAGTGCCACTCCCCATGGCGATGCCCACATCGGCACGCACAAGGGCCGGGGCATCGTTGACGCCATCCCCCACCATAGCCACCCGTTGCCCCTGGCGTTGGAGATCGGCGATGACCCGATCCTTAGCCTCAGGAAGAACTTCGGCAATGACATCAACCCCGCCCAAGGCTTGGGCAATCCCCTCCGCGGTGGCGCGACGATCCCCAGTAAGGAGGGTGACATGGATCCCCTGGGCCTTGAGACCAGCCACGACCGCCGCGGCGTCGGGCCGCAACCGATCCTGAATGGCCAGGACCAACAGGGCCTGTCCTTCCACGGCGACATAAATCAGGGTCGCGCCACTGGCATGGACCTCCTGATCGACTGTGGCGAAGCGCCCCCCCCAAGTGGTAACACCTTGGGCGATCAACCAAGCAGCCGTGCCAGCGACAATCATCTGCCCATTCACGCGGCCCTGAATGCCGTAGCCTGGCCGTGTCGCCGTTTCCTCTACCACCAGATGTCGGAATTCAACCCCATGATCACGACACATTTTGAGTACCGCGATGGCTACCGGGTGTTCAGAAAACCGTTCGAGGGCAGCCAGGCTGGCAAGATAGCAGGCCAGGTCCGAATCGAGATCCAGGGCCTCGCCGTGCCTCCAGATACTATCGCCCTGGGTGACGAAGGTAACGGCCGGCCTACCCTCGGTGAGGGTGCCGGTCTTATCGAAGACGAAGTGGTCGATGCTGGACAGGCTCTCCAGCACGGCGCCGGTCTTGACCAGGATGCCATGGCGGGCACCTAACCCCGAGGCAACGGCAATGGCCATGGGAGTCGCCATGCCAAAGGCGCAGGGACAGGTAATGATGAGGACGGCAGTCGCCGCCATGAGGGCGACCTCGAAATCTGTGCTCACCCAGAATAGGAAGGTCATGAGCCCCAGGCTGATGGTGATAGCGACAAACCAAGGAACAATGCGATCGGCGGTGCATTGAATTGGCGCCTTACTGGCCTGAGCCTCCTCCACCAAGGCGATGATGCGCCCCAGTGCCGTGTCTCGGAGCAGACCCGCAACCTGGACCTGAAGGGCGCCTGAACCATTCAGGGTCCCCGCCGCCACCCGATCGCCACGCCTCTTCCACAAAGGCGCCGACTCTCCCGTGAGCATGGATTCATCCAATCGGCTATCACCCTGGAGAATGACGCCATCGACGGGCACCTTCTCGCCAGGCCGTACCAAAACGGTTTCACCCGCTGATACGGCTCGGATCGGTAGCAGTATTTCATTCCCATCACGTAGGACGGTCGCAACCTTGGGCTGAAGGTCAAGCAGGCGTTGGGTGGAGGCCACCGCCTGACGCCTGGAGATAGACTCCAGGAATCGACCGACAAGGATGACAAAGAGAAAATTCACCACCGTATCCCAATAGACCTCACCGATCCGGGAGCCGGTGACGGTAACGTAGCAGGAGTAGCAATAGGTGATGGAGACACCGATGGCAATGGGCAGATCCATGGTCAGACTGCCGGCCCTGACACCCAACCAGGCGCCTCGATAGAAGGGCCAACCGGAATAGAGGAGGACCGGAGTGGCAATGGCGAAACCGATCCAATGGAACAGGCCGCGAAACTCGCCCTGGTCCGCCCCGGAGTAAAGGGCAATGGAAATCCACAGGAGATTCATCATGCCGAAGGCAGCAACCGCTATGCGATACAGGAGGCGTCGGTTGGCGCGCTGCAACGAACCCTCCGCTACCTCGGGATCAAATGGCACGGCGGCATAGCCTATCGCGCCCAACCGTTTGAGGGCCTGAGAGAGCTTCAGGCGGCTGTTATCCCACTTGAGCCTTAGCCGCCGTCCGGTAAGGTTGACCCGGGCTTCTGACACCCCAGGCATGGTCTTCAGGCTGTTCTCGATCAGCCAGACGCAAGCGGCGCAGTGGATACCCTCCACGAGCAGGTTGATCTCGCGGGTCTCACCCAGGGAATCGACGAACTCCTCCTGGACCTCATCGATGTCGTAGAGGGCCAATTCCTTGGGGGGCTCTGGCGGAGGTCCCAATACCTCCCCATCGGGGGTGCGTTGATAGAAGCCCTCGAGGCCCGCCGCATGGATGGCCTCGCAGACGGACTTGCACCCGTTGCAACAGAAGGCTCGCATCTGATTACGGATAGGGGCGAGCACCTCCTCTCGGGTGGCCACGGGGAGGCCACAATGGAAGCAGCGGGCTGTATGAAGGGAGTTCTGGCTAGGAACCGGCTCCTGAAGGGCGCTCACGGACAACCTTGGTTAAAAACTCGCCAGGCACCCAAGTCAATTCGTGACCCGCACCCGGCTCTCCATCGCGGGGGCGGGGACGGAAATGCGCCTACTCAGATTGAATTCCTCCCCTCCGTGTCGGGCCACCACCAGGGTATCCCATACGCCCATTAGCGGGAAATTGACATCTACGCGATAGCGACCGGGCCCCTCCTCGACCATAGGCAAGTCGAAATCCCGTCGGACGTCCGAGGGACGGTAGGCGTAAAAGTGGGCATTTTCTATATTTGCTGGCATGCCGGCTTTATCAACAATGAAGAATCGCAATACCGTGGGTACACCGGCGACCATATCCGGGGGGACATCTGCCTCCAGAAGCCAGCCGGGGTCATGCTGTTGGCGGCTGGCCCAGGTCTTCTCGTAATCCTGACCGCGATCATAGAAGTCTTCGACCACCAGGCCTGGATTCGTGGATAACCCCAGGACGACGAAGATGATATTGACGATCAGGACCACCAGGACCAGCATGACCCACCCAATGATCCAGGGGCTTTTCCAGGCCGGCATCGACTTGGGACGTGGGGCGGTGGGTATCATCATCTCGACTGATCTCCTGAACATATAAGGACGGGCCCTATAACTACTTAGTGACTGGGTCCGATGAAAATACTCTGGCGTTCGGTAGCGATCACCTGGCCATCTGGCCGGGTAGCCTCAATACGGAAGCTAATGTCCTGCCGCTCGGTCTTCAGGCTTTTACGGGGCACCTTAACGAAGATCGTGACGGGATTCACGGTACCATGCTTAGCATTCACGTGGTCCTCACCACCGATGATTTGCATATTCTCAGGCCCGAAGGCACTGATTTTAACCTCCAGATCCGTGTTGTCCTTATTAAGGATCTTGAGAGTGTACTTATTCTGAATCGAGCCATCGGACAAGGTGACGAACAGGGGGGCTCGTTCATGCAGCACCTTGAGTTCAATGGGTGCAAGTGAGGTCAATCCATACAAAATACCAGATATGGCGGCCAGGAGAATCGCGGCATAGACCCAAACGCGGGGCCGGGTCAACAGGGGTTTGACCTCCTTACCCTCCAGTTCGTCAAGGGAGGCATAGCGGATCAACCCCACGGGCCGGCCTACCTTGATCATGACGGTATCACAGGCATCCAGACAAAGGGCACAGGTGATACAACCCTCCTGCTGACCCTCGCGAATATCCACGCCTGTGGGACAAACCGCTACGCATTGATTGCAATCCACGCAATCACCTGTACTGCGATCCCCCTCCTTCTGGCCCTTCCTCACCCGGCCGCGCGGCTCGCCGCGGTGGAAGTCATAGGTCGGAAGTACGGTAGTGCGGTCCAGCATGACACCTTGGATGCGGGCATAGGGACAGAGCCAGAAACAGGCCTGCTCGCGAAGCCAACCCGCCAATCCGTATGTCCCGACTGTAAAGAGGGCCACGGTTATATAGGCGACCATGCCTGACTGACCCGTGAAGAATTCCCGCCACAGGGTTGGGGCATCGACAAACCAACTCACAAAGGCAAAGCCAGTAGCAAAACCGATCAGGGTCCAGGCCAGATGTTTAGTGGCCTTGATCCGGAACTTAGTAAAGTCCATAGGGGCCTTGTCGAGCTTGCGGCGCGCGGCCGGTTGACCTTCCAGCTTCTCCTCGATCCAGGTGAAGACATCGGTCCAAACGGTCTGGAAACAGAAAAATCCGCACCAGACCCGGCCCGCCAAGGCCGTTACCACAGCCAGAAGAATGGCGAAAAACAAGAGAAGCAATGACAGCATCCAAAAATCCTGGGGAAGAATGGTCGCGCCAAAGATATGGTACTGTCGGGTGGGGATATCCCAGAGGATTGCCTGGCGGCCATTCCAGCGCAAATAGGGGCCCACGAAAAGGATGATCCAGACAGCCGCGGAAATCCACTTGATGGTGCGCCACTTGCCTGGCATGCGCTTGGCGTGGATAGTCTCACCACCCGTGTTGATGTGCCACTGGGCAGCCTCGGCATAGAGTTCTTCCGCTGCCGCACTCTTTTCGACTGTTTCGTTGCTCACTGAGCCCTCTCCCAAGGTAATGCCATTGCCAACCCAGACGCCGGTTGACGGGTAAACCGGTTGGTCGTACCCGATATGAATAAGGAAAATCTAATCGAAAAGCCCAATTCTGGCATTGCGCAAACGCAATTATATCCCAGCAGTTTACCCTGCAATTAAGTTGTCAAGGGCAATTTACAAGGCATTGGTACCGAAAAATTCCAGAATAGCAATACAAAGGGGGGCAAGCGCCCCCCTTTATCCAACCCCTGTAAGACCTTAGTCGTTAACCCTTTTTTGGCCCCTCCCGCCTGTGAGCCTCGGCATCCTTTGCCATCAGGGTCTTTACCTTGAAGGCCAGGAAGACAATGATGACGATGGCGATGACCACCATCAGGATGGACATCAACATGACCGGGTCCCAGTTCATCATGTTACGGAAAAAACTCACGATGTACTCCTCCGTTTGGATCGGATCTGGGCAAGGGGCGCGGCACTCGCTCCTTGCCCCTGGCCTTGGTTATTTGCCGCCACCCAATTGATGGACATAGACCACCAACTTCTTGATCTGTAGGGGTGTAAGCTTGCCAGAATCTCCGAAGGCGGGCATGATCGCCTGGCGGGTCTCTGGAGAGGGGGCCTCCGGGGTGGGCTGGTTAACACCATTTCGAATGGTATATTTGGCGCTTTCATATCCACCCGGCTCGAAGCGCCAGATGCTATCTATCAGGTTGGCGGCGCCAACCGTGGCCAGGACCTCGCCGTTGGGGCCGCGTACCAGCACGCCATCGGCCTGGGGACCGTGGCAACCATTGCAGCCCTTCGAGTTATAGAGATCCCAGCCCTCCTTACTTCCGCCCTTGCCCTGGGTATCAGCCATCTGTACCACCCACTTTGCAAGGGTATCGATCTCCTCAGGGGTGAGGATGTCCTTGTGGGCCGTCATAGCCCCATGACGACCAAAGCTAACAGTCTCCTGGATCTTGGCTAGGGTACCGCCATAGAGCCAATCATCGTCCACCAGGATCGGGAAGCCAACGTTACCCTGACCAAGACTGCCATGGCAGGCGGAGCAATAATCACCAAATAACACCTTGGCTGAGGCCAGGGTGTACTGGGTCATGCCCGGATCCGCCAGGATCTGCTCGGGGGTCATCTTGGCGATTTTTTCTTCATATTGGGCGCGCAATTCCTGGATTTGCTTGAGGCCCTCGTCGTACTCCTTGATCTGGGTCCAACCCATGACTCCCTGGGTGAAGCCTACGCTATCCTTGGGTTGATAAGGCATGGGCCACATGGGGTAGAGGATGAAGTAGCCTATCACCCAGGCAATCGACGCCCAGAAGCCTATCATCCACCAACTTGGAGGAGGATTGCTCAGCTCCCGCAGGTTGTCGTCCCAGTAATGACCGGTATTATTTTCACCGGGAAAGGGATTAGGTCCCGCCATTTTTATCTCCACTTTCTTTATTGTCCACTTCGAACAGGATGAAGCGATTAGCCTCGAGTTTGTCCTTGTTCTTGGGACGAAACACCTGGAAGTAGGCCACCACCATGGCAACAAAGATGAACACCGTCAGAATCGTACCGATCCAGTCATTGCCCGTCATTGCTGCCCAATCGGTGTGGAAATACTCGCTCAGACTAGTCACGATAGACCTTGCCCTCGTCAAGTTTCACCATGGT
>CAZFZB010000019.1:11740-32901 GCA_964523415.1 uncultured Chromatiaceae bacterium
GTCAGGCCCAGTACGCTTGGAGCCCCATTGGAAGGGGTGGTCGAACATGGACTCGGAGGCCAGGGAGAAATGGCCGTAACGCTCTTTTTCATCACGGAAAGGCCGGATCATCTGCGAGTGGCATAGGTAACAACCCTCGCGTTGAAATACATCGCGACCAGCAAGTTCCAGTGCCGTGTAGGGACGCATGCCATCACCCGGTTTCCAATTCGACTTCAGGTCGCCAGCATCGGCGGTGACGATAGCTTCCTTGCCAACCTTGCTCCAGACGATCTCAGGATAGCGGTTGTACTCCATCGTGTTCTTCAGGTAGAAGAGAGGGACGATCTCGACCAAGCCACCCACGGAGAGGACGATCGCGATAACGATGAGCAGGCCCCAGATATTCCGCTCCAAGCGGTCCTGGAGGCCCTTGGATGGTGTGTTTTCAGCCATGTGTTCTTTCCTCGGGTGATCAGGCGGAAGCGGCGGCGAGACGGGCATTCCGCAAGCTACCGGTGTTGGCAGACTTGACAACGGTCATCAGCACGTTGAAAAGCATGATGATGGCGCCAAAGAGGAAGATACCGCCACCAACCGCGCGCATGGCGTAGTAGGGGTGCATGGCATCCACGGTCTCAACGAAGGTATAGGCTAGTGCGCCGTATTCATCGAAGGCACGCCACATCAAACCCTGCATAATGCCCGATACCCACATGGCTACGATATAAACCACCGTCCCAATGGTCAGTGTCCAGAAATGGAAGTTCACCAGTTTCTCTGAGTACATTTCCGTATGCCACAGGCGGGTCATGAGATGGTAGATAGCGCCGATGGCGACGCCAGCAACCCAACCCAGGGCACCTGAATGTACGTGACCAATCGTCCAGTCGGTATAGTGAGAGAGGGCATTGACCGTCTTTAAGGACATGACGGGGCCCTCAAATGTGGACATGGCGTAGAAGGCCAGGGCGACAATCAGAAAGCGCAGGACATAGTCGGTACGCAACTTATCCCAGGCACCGGACAAGGTCATCATCCCATTAACCGCGCCACCCCAAGAAGGTATGATCATGGCGATGGAAACGGCGGCACCCAAGGATCCGGTCCAGTCCGGTAGGGCGGTGTACTGGAGGTGGTGGGCGCCGAGCCAGACATAGCCGAACATCAGAGCCCAAAAATGGATCACGGACAGACGATAGGAATAAACCGGACGATTGGCCTGCTTGGGCACAAAGTAGTACATGATGCCGAGGAAGCCTGCGGTCAAATAGAAGCCCACGGCGTTATGGCCCCACCACCACTGAATCATGGCATCCTGGGTTCCGGAGAACAGGGAGTAGGACTTGAATAACCCCACCGGGATGGCCAGGCTGTTGACAACGTGCAGGTAGGTGATCATGACCATCATGCCCAGGAAAAACCAGTTAGACACATAGATGTGCGAGGTCTTCCGGATAGCCAGGGTCATAATGAAATTGAAGGAGAATGCCAGCCAGACCACGGCTATGAGGATATCAATGGGCCATTCCAACTCGGCATATTCCTTGGACTGGGTGATCCCAAGTGGAAGGGTAATAACCGCCAGGACAATAATGATATTCCAGCCCCAGAAAACAAACCAGGCCAGCTTGTCACTCCAGAGACGTACGCCACAGGTGCGCTGAACCGTGTAGAAGGCAGTAGCCATGAGGGCGCATCCGCCGAAGGCGAAGATTACCGCGTTGGTGTGGAGCGGACGCAGACGCCCAAAGGTGATGTACGGCACATCGAAATTCAGAAATGGCCATGCCAACTCCGACGCAATGTAAACGCCAACGGCAGCCCCTACCACTAGGTAGATGACCGCCATCACTGTGAACCATCGTACAACATCAAAGTTGTACTTCTGTTCGAGTCCAGTTTCCATAGAACCTCCCCGAAATGACTGCATAAACAAGGTAGATATGCCAATTCCCTGCCGCACTGATCGCCACGCCACGGGTCCTTGGCATAACCTGTCTAATGACAAAGTATGAGCGTTGGAAAGTCAAGGTCGGGGAGGGCTTCTTACCTCGACCTAGAGCGGATCACTCGCTTTTCTTTGATCCAGATCAGGTCAGGGCGTAGGAGATAGGATCCGCGATGATCCTGGGTGATGGGGAGGACAAGTTGGACGCAGCCGGGCTTACGGGGAACTCACTTGAAGAAGGCTTCGAGGGAAAAACCTTCCTTCTCCAGTATGTCACGCAATCGTCGCAGGGCATCCATTTGAATCTGACGGACCCGCTCCCGGGTTACGCCCAATTCCTCGGCAACTTTTTCCAACGTACTGTTCTCGAAGCCATGGATTCCGAAGCGACGCTCGAGGACCTCACGTTGTTTGTCGGTAAGTTTAGTCAGCCAGTGATCTAGGATTCCTTGAATTTCCTGGTCCTGGATTAATTCGGTAGGGTCATCGGCATCCTCGTCCTGGAGCAAATCCACCAACGGCTTGTCAGCATCCTTGCCCAGGGGGCTATCTACCGAGGCAATATGCTCGTTAAGCCCGAGCAGGCGCTTCACCTCACCGATGGGCCTATCGAGAAGTACCGCAACCTCCTCGGGGCTGGGTTCATGATCCATGCGCTGCGCCAAGAGTCGCGAGGTGCGAAGATAGACGTTGATCTCCTTGACGACATGGATAGGCAAACGCACCGTGCGCGTTTGATTCATGATGGCCCTTTCGATGGTCTGTCGTATCCACCAAGTGGCATAGGTAGAAAAGCGAAAACCCCTCTCAGGGTCGAACTTCTCCACAGCGCGGATTAGGCCCAGGTTGCCTTCCTCGATCAGATCCAGCAGAGGCAGGCCACGATAGAGGTAACGTCGAGCAATCTTGACCACCAAGCGCAGATTGCTGACGATCATGTTCTGGCGGGCTGGGTAGTCGCCCTCTTGGGCCAGGCGAGCCAGCCGAACCTCTTCCTCTGCTGTCAGTAAACGGGATGATCCAATCTCGTTAAGATATATCCGCGTGGCGTCAAGATCGGAATCATCCGCACCCAGTCTCGACTGTTGCGCGTTATCTTCCGCCTCTACTTCTTCGGACTCGTCGGCAGCAAAAACGGTGGTTATTTCGCAGTTAGCCTCCTCGTTAATCGCGGGGATACCCAGCGCTTCCGTATCTAGATCGTGCTCTTCATCCCCATCCAACTCCTCTTGCTCCTCGGCAATGGCCATTATCCTCTCCTCTAGAGGGGGTTTAGCACAGGGGCGTGTAATCTTGGGATCGATTGGCATACTAACTAGTCATTAAGCCCCCTGCGCATGGGTTCCCTCCAGGCCCCCTGCTCAGGCGTGACAACTAGAGAATTCACCCAATATGCCCCCCCCTTGCCACTAGCAATGGGTGACGGAACTGGCTCCGTAACTGAAGAATCCCTGATATTCAAAGAATAATAAGGTCTTCCAATCCCCTGAGTCCATTGTCCCGAAAGCTGTCCATGCTAACCTCATTGCCAAGGGCAGGAGGGGGAAAACCATCGCTCGCCTTTTGATAGGGCAATACCCTCCTAAGGGGAGATGAAACGCCGGGGTCCAGGGGGCACTTTGCAGACCCCGAGCTTAGCCAAGGCAGGCCACTGGTGAGGTTGACTCACTCAAGGCATTCAAGCTACCCCACAAAGTAGGGGCACGAAGGTGACAGGTTCTAGGATTTCGTGGCGGTAACCCAACTCCGTTCGAATCACCCGTACCAGGACCTGTTCACTGCCATGTCCAATGGGGAGCACCATGCAACCCCCAAGGGAAAGCTGATTGACCAGTACCCGCGGAATCCCCTCGGGTGCCGCCGTAACCAGGATAGCATCATAAGGAGCGTAAGCGGTCCAGCCAAGCCTACCGTCGCCATGATGCAGGCGTACATTACGTATCTTTAGCTCTCGTAACCTTTTATGAGCCGATTCGAGCAAGGCGCTTATCCGCTCAACGCTATAGACCCTCCGTACTAGCGATGCCAACACTGCCGTCTGAAATCCCGAGCCCGTTCCAATCTCGAGGATTGACTCAGGTCGCCTGAACTCCAGCAAGGCCTCGGTCATGCGCGCAACGGTATAGGGCTGTGACAGGGTCTGACCATGGCCAATGGGTAGTGACGAATCCTCATAAGCATGGCTGGCCAGGGCCTCATCAACGAATCGATGGCGCGGCAACCTGCCCATAATGGCCAAAACCTCAGGATTGCTTATGCCCGCCTCGGCTAAGCGACGGCGAAGGCGCTCTCGAGTACGCGGTGAGGTCATGCCCACCCCAGGATCCCCTGGGCAACCTTTATCTGCTGCATGGGAATGAGTCACCTTACCAACCTCAGGCACAGGCCTCCAACCATTCCGCCAAGGAGTGAAGAAGGGCATGGCGGGTCAGATCTACCTGCAAGGGGGTGACCGAAACAAAACCATGGCGCACAGCGTGAAAGTCCGTTCCCGGCCCCGCATCCTGCTCGGGCCCCGCCGGACCGACCCAATAGATGGTGCGACCACGCGGATCCTGGGCACGGGTCGCGGACTCGGCCTTATGACGATGGCCAAGTCGGGTTGCCTTGAGCCCAGCCAGTTGTTCGTAGGGGAGGTCTGGTACGTTGACATTGAGGATAAGGTTGGACCCCAAGACATCCGCGTCTAAATTTGAAACCAGAGTGGCTGCGATACGGGCCGCCGTATCCAGGTGCTTGGGTTCAGGGGAGGCGATGGATACCGCCATTGCCGGCAAACCTAGAAAACGTCCCTCAGTCGCCGCCGCTACCGTCCCCGAATAGAGCACGTCATCACCCAGATTTGGTCCATGATTAATGCCCGCTACAACCAAATCCGGTTCATCGTCTAACAGGCCTGTTATCGCCAAATGCACGCAATCGGTCGGAGTACCCTCGACAAAATAATGGCCATTACCCAACTCATGGGCACGTAGAGGGTTTTTTAGGGTCAAGGAATTACTGGCACCACTCCGGTCCCGGTCCGGAGCCACTATGATCACGGAACCCTGCAAGGCAAGGGTCTGGGCCAGAATCAGGAGACCTGGGGACTGATAGCCATCGTCGTTACTGATGAGTATGCGCATGATGAATTACCTTCACGGAATCACTTTCATCATACTGGAATCAGCTGAGGGAGACACGGTTACACCTGTCGAGGTACCGGGACGGGAATCCGAAGGGCAACGGGCCAGAAGCTATCCGTTAAAATTATTTTCCTTAAAAAACCGATCCGAGGTCCGTCGTGAACCAGCGCCTACAGGATGCCGAGATTGAGCTCTTCCACTCCGCGATGACTGACACCAAACCCTTGTCAAAGTCGCATCCGGAGCCCTGGCGCCGCCGGCCGCCCCCCTTTCCCATTGACCATCCGCCCGAAATTCAGGCGGAAGAGACCCTTTCAACCTTGTCGGAGGCGCAGGTTGAAACCCAGGAATATCTCCTTTTCGCCAGACCCGGACTCCAGAATCGTATTCTAGTCGATCTGCAACGCGGGGCTATAAAAAGGGAACTGGAGTTAGATCTCCATGGACTGACTATCAACCTCGCGTCACACCATTGCCAGCAATTTTTAAACCATTGCATTCAATATCGAGTACGTTGCGCACATATTATCCACGGCAAAGGCTATGGCTCCAAGGAACGACAACCGATCTTGAAACGAAAAGTCAATTATTGGCTACGATTGCATCCCGATGTGCTCGCGTTTTGCTCAGCTACCCGCCACGACGGGGGAACCGGAGCCCTTTATGTCTTACTTAGGAACCCCGACAAGATACATCGGTGATGCTCCGAACATAACTCCAATAATCAATAATATTTTTATGTGTGACAGCAAAACCCCAATGATTGAGTCCAGCTGCAAAGGCGAGGACAGGGGAACAATGCCCTTCCACATACTCCAAACGCGTGAGAAGTGATTCGCAAGACCCTGACAAAACCCAATAGCGAGCTATTGCAAATCCACCTGTGGAGCAATACGTCTCAACTTTCTCTTAGCCCGAGGACGTCCTGCATATCGTAAAGCCCAGGTGCATGACCAGCAATCCATCGAACCGCACGTACCGCTCCCTGTGCAAAGGTGAGTCGACTGGATGCCTTGTGAACAATCTCTACCCGTTCACCTTCGGCAGCGAACCACACACTATGTTCACCTACGACATCCCCCGCACGAATAGTTTCGAAACCAATAGTACGACGATCGCGAGTTCCCGTTTGACCGTGCCGGCCGTAAACAGCAACCTCATTGAGATCGCGGCCCAAAGCAGTGGCAATAATCTCGCCCATACGCAGCGCCGTACCAGAAGGAGCGTCAATCTTTAGGCGGTGATGTGCCTCAATGATCTCTATATCAACCTCTTCGCCCATAACTCGGGTAGCAATATCGAGAAGTTTAAAGCAGAGATTGACGCCAATGCTCATGTTAGGGGTAAAGACAATACCAATATTTTCTGCCGCAGACATCAAGGAGGCACGACCATCGTCATCAAAGCCAGTAGTGCCTAGGACCAGTTGACGACCCGAACCACGGCACATCTTCAGATTACGCAACGATGACGCAGGGGAGGTAAAATCAATCAAGACATCAAATAAATCCAAGGCATTCTCAATATCTGCCCTAATCATGATGCCAATGTTACCCAAGCCCGACAGATCACCCGCATCCTTACCAAGAAAAGAACTTTCAGGATGTTCAGTCGCCAAGACAAGGACCATTCCCTCGGCTTCTTCTACCGCCTTAACCAATACTCGACCCATGCGTCCCCCCGCACCGGCAATAGCTACACGAATAGCACTCATTCATTAACTCCTGATCAAAGTTTCAGTGAAGATACCAATGCTAATTCGTCCCCTACCTGCATTCCCAATTTAACGGTAGCAATATCCTGATTGACCGAAAATTCAACCAGGCCAGGATAGAGGGTACCTCGAGGCAAGTCATGGATTATAGATTGAAGTAAGAAGGCAGCTAAATCAGGGAGAAATGCTGGGAGAAAAGAAATTAAATCTACCACCGGACGCCTGGAGGAGCATTCGCGAGAACAAAGTTAATCTGAGCAACACAGGGACTATCTGGGCCGAAGTCAGTGCCTAAAGCTATGCGGGTATAACCAAATATAACAACGAAGGGTATAGAAACAACAATTAGAGGCATAAAAAAACCGGGGAAAGCCCGGTTTAATTTTATCTAAATAGAATTCACCAGAAACCTAATATCAATGTTTGACTGGCTAACAACTAATCTTCCCAACCAAGCCACCGATCCAACGAATCGAAATCCCTGCTTTATTATTATTTAACGGCTAGGACTCATTGGCAACTGCAGTGACAGGCGCAGGACGGTCAACCAGTTCGACAAAGGCCATAGGTGCCGCATCACTCGCTCTATAACCACACTTCAAGATACGTAAATATCCACCCGGACGAGATTTATAGCGAGGTCCCAAGTCCGTAAAAAGTTTCGCTACGACTGCGTCGTCCCGTAATCTCGCAAAAGCAAGTCGGCGTTTGTGTACAGAATCTTCCCTGGCCAAGGTAATCAAAGGTTCAGCAACTCGTCGGAGTTCTTTTGCCTTAGGCAGAGTAGTTTTAATCAGCTCATGACTAAACAACGAGTTTGCCATATTCTGAAACATGGCTTCCCGGTGCGAGCTGGTACGATTGAAATGCCTTCCGGCCTTACGGTGACGCATGGTTGATTACCATATTTCAGTTACAAAAAACCCGGCAACTGGCAATTGCCTAAGACCCTTATTACCGTTTAATACGAAATAATCAGGGGTAAGAAAAGGATAAGCTTTACCGAAGTCTATTTGATAGCCAACTCGTCGATATTTTCAGGTGGCCAATTCTCTAATCGGGAACCTAAAGACAACCCGCGAATCGCCAAAACATCTTTTATTTCGGTAAGTGACTTCTTGCCCAAATTTGGTGTTTTCAACAATTCAACTTCGGTCCTTTGAATAAGATCGCCGATCAAATAAATATTTTCAGCCTTTAGACAATTAGCAGAACGTACAGTTAATTCCAAATCATCGACAGGCCTCAATAGCATGGGATCGAACACAGGCTTCTCTGGCTCTAATGACATGCCAGTCTCATCATAAGCGGTTCGTTCCAAAACTACAAAGCTTCCAAGCTGATCGCGGAGTATGGCAGCAGCTTGTTGTACGGCCCCCTTAGGGTCAATTGTTCCATTCGTTTCGAGATCAATTACGAGTCGATCAAGATCCGTCCTCTGCTCAACACGGGCAGACTGCACATCGATCGCTACCCTCCGTACTGGGCTGAAGGAGGCATCCAAGGGCAATTTTCCGATCGGACGCTCTTCAGATCCCTCCAATTCTCGTTGAGTAACCGGTTCATATCCACGACCACGTCGTACGGTAAGAGTCATACTCAAATCGGTTTTGCCTGTAAGATTGGCTATGACCAATTCGGGATTAGCAATCTCGGCACTATGATCTAAGGCGATGTCTGCGGCGGTTATAACTCCGGGGCCTACCTTGTGGAGCGTGAACCTAGCCTCATCTTTCCCGTGCAAAGTAATAGCCAATTCCTTGAGATTCAGCAGAATCTCCAGCACGTCCTCACGGACACCTTCCAGCGTCGTATATTCATGAAGAATATCCTGTATCTCAACCTCTGTAACGGCGCATCCGGACATAGACGAAAGCAAAATGCGCCGCAGCGCATTGCCTAACGTATGACCGAAGCCGCGCTCCAAAGGCTCAAGGGAGATACGGGCGCGGTTGGGGCTTCCATCGACAGGATCGACCTTAACGATCCGAGGTTTAAGGAAGTCACTAACAGCTTCAGGCATGCGATAACCCTCTCCGTTGCCTACTTGGAGTACAACTCCACGATCAGGGATTCGTTAATATCGGCTGGAAGGTCAGATCTATCGGGAATACGACTAAAAACCCCCTTAAGGGACTTGGTATCCACATTAATCCAGTCTGCAAATCCATACTGTTCAGCCAAGGCCAAGGCATTTTGTACGCGTACTTGTTTCTGAGCCTTATCTCGCAAGGAGATAACATCAGCTTCCTGTACTTGATAAGAAGGAATATTCAGCGTTTTGCCATTAACCATTACACCCTTGTGATTAACCAGTTGTCGCGCCTCAGCACGAGTCGAGCCAAATCCCATCCTGAATACGACATTGTCAAGACGACGCTCCAATAATCGGAGTAGATTCTCGCCCGTAGCTCCCTTTTGAGATGCCGCCAATGAATAATAATTCCGGAATTGCTTTTCCATGATTCCATAAATGCGGCGTACTTTCTGTTTTTCACGCAACTGAACGCCATAATCAGAGACTCGGCGGCGACGATCTCCAGCTTGCCCAGGGGCCTTTTCCAAATTACATTTGGTATCAATAGAACGTGCGCGGCTTTTTAGGGATAAATCGACCCCTTCCCGTCGCGCTTGTTTGCAGGTTGGACCTGTATACCTTGCCATCTCGGTTCCTGATAGTTCGGGGATTAAACGCGGCGCTTTTTGGGCGGTCGACAGCCGTTATGGGGAATAGGAGTCACATCCTGTATGCCGGTAATCTTAAACCCGGCATTATTTAATGCCCGGACTGCAGACTCACGGCCTGGGCCAGGCCCTTTGACATTGACATCCAAATTTTTAACCCCGTATTCCTTAGCGGCTTGCCCGGCACGATCAGCAGCCACTTGGGCGGCAAATGGAGTACTTTTACGGGAGCCTCTAAAACCGGAGCCACCTGATGTAGCCCACGCCAGTGCATTGCCTTGGCGGTCAGTAATAGTGACTATAGTGTTATTGAAGGACGCGTGAACATGAGCAATGCCATCGGCGACCTGTCGCTTGACCTTTTTCTTAACGTTTCGTGTTGGTTTTGCCATCAGTTATTTATCCGGCGTAAGCATAGATCAGATGTTAGCGCTTGATCGGACGCCTTGGTCCCTTACGGGTGCGGGCGTTAGTACGAGTGCGTTGTCCGCGAACAGGCAAACCACGACGATGACGAATCCCGCGATTGCAGCCCAGGTCCATTAGCCGTTTTATGTTCATGGAGACTTCACGCCTGAGATCACCCTCAACGGTGAATTTTGCAACCTCTGCACGCAATTTATCGACCTGGTCTTCGGTAAGGTCCTTCATCTGAGTTGCGTGCGCAATGCCGGCAGCGTCGCATATCACGGCCGCGCGGTTACGGCCCACGCCATATATCGCAGTGAGGGCAATCACTGCATGCTTTCTGTCGGGGATATTGACGCCGGCAATACGGGCCATGCTTTTCGGTCTCCAAATCGACTATTGCTAACGCGGGTAATCGCACATTCTAGCAGATTTTAGCACTTGGTCAACGACCAATTTCTAACCTTGGCGCTGTTTGTGCTTTGGGTCTTTGCAAATTACGCGAACAATCCCATTGCGTCTTACGATCTTACAGTTACGGCAAATCTTCTTAACCGAAGCCCTGACTTTCATATGCAATCTCCTGAAAATATTGTATCAAGACTACCCGGGGAGGGTGGCTGCTATCAACGCATAAGCCCACCGCCAGGTGCTCTGAGGTTGGCCTTCTTCATCAGTCCTTCATACTGATGGGACATGAGGTGGGCTTGTACCTGAGCCATGAAGTCCATAACAACCACAACGACAATCAGGAGGGAAGTACCACCAAAATAAAAGGGTACATGCCAACCTACGATCAGAAACTCCGGAATAAGGCAGACTGCAGTGATATATATGGCGCCAGCTGCTGTGAGTCTCGTCATCACGGTGTCAATGTAGCGTGCTGTCTGCTCACCCGGTCGGATACCTGGTATGAATGCACCAGAACGCTTTAGATTATCGGCTGTTTCCTTTGCGTTAAATACCAAGGCGGTATAAAAGAAACAGAAGAAAATAATGGCGGTCGAATATGCGAGTACATAAATAGGCTCACCAGGTGAAAGCTTACTGGTGATATTAGCAATCCAACGCGTGTTCTCAGATTGACCAAACCACTGCCCCAATGTACCTGGGAAAAGAATGATGCTTGAGGCAAATATTGGTGGTATAACACCCGCCATATTAATTTTAAGTGGCAAATGCGTGCTTTGCGCAGCCATTAACCGCCTTCCCTGTTGCCGTCTGGCATAATTTACGGTAATTCTTCTTTGTCCTCGTTCCACGAAGACTACAAAAGCCGTGACACCGAGTGCCAAAAAGAACAGCGCGAGGACGGCAAGGGCATTCATCTCACCTGTACGAACCAACTCCAGGGTACCGCCAATAGCGTGGGGCAGCCCCGCGACAATACCAGAAAAAATGATTAGCGAAATTCCATTGCCGATTCCGCGCTCAGTTATCTGCTCTCCCAACCACATAAGGAACATGGTTCCGGTTACCAGGGAAACAGTTGCTGTAAAGACGAACCCGTAACCATTTGATACAACGATCGAAGATCCTCCCACAGTCTGCCCCTGCAACGCCACGGAGATGCCGATTGCCTGGAATGTAGCGAGGCCCACGGTTCCATATCGGGTATACTGAGTTATCTTACGACGACCCTGTTCTCCCTCTTTCTTGAGTTGTTCAAGCACGGGTATTACGGAGGTCATCAATTGGATTATGATCGATGCGGATATGTAAGGCATGATACCCAAGGCGAATAGGCTGGCTCGTTGCAGCGCGCCACCCGAGAACATGTTAAACATGTCTAAAATCGAGCCCTGGTTTTGATTGAAAAGCATGGCCAAGGCCTCTGGGTTAACGCCAGGTACCGGGATAAAGGTTCCAATTCGGTAAACCAAAAGCCCACCTAATAGGAATAATAACCTCTGCCGGAGTTCTGTGAGCCGACCCATGCCACCTAAGGCTTCAGTCATGGTAGACATGATTTAGGCTACTCCCAATGGACTTTGCTAGGCTTCAATTGTCCCGCCGGCTGCCTCAATAGCAGAACGAGCACCCTTAGTCACACCAAGCCCGCGTACGGTATATGCAAAATTAACATTACCCGAGCCGATAATTTTTACTCGTTGGATGCCGGCTCCTATAAGACCACATCTTTGGAGGGTAATTAGTTCAATTACCTCTCCCTCTACTCGGTTCAACTCACTTAACCGGATCTCGTCACAAGCTTTAGCCTTACGAGAACGAAAGCCTATCTTGGGAAGACGGCGTTGAAGGGGCATCTGGCCGCCTTCGAAACCTACCTTATGAAATCCACCTGCACGAGATTTTTGCCCCTTATGGCCTCGTCCCGCAGTTTTTCCAAGTCCGCTCCCTATACCACGCCCTACTCGTTTTGAGGTCTTCTTGGCGCCATCGCCAGGGAATAATTCATTGAGACGCATTCTAGGATTCCCCGATTACCTTTACCATGTAGGAGACCTTATTCACCATCCCGCGGGTGGCAGGGGTATCCTCCACCTCCACGATTTGGTGCATTCGCCTCAAACCAAGACCCTTGACACAGGCCTTATGGTTCTCCTGGCGCCCAAAAAATCCGCGCACCAGGGTCACTTTCATCATTTTTTTGTCAGTCATCGCTTACCCCAGGATCTCATCTACGGTCTTACCACGTTTTGCCGCGACGCCCTGGGCGTCTGTCATAGTCCGCAAACCATTTAAGGTAGCCTGAACTACATTCATCGCATTGTTTGTGCCGATGCACTTTGCCAGTACGTTTTGTACACCTAACACTTCGAAAACGGCTCGCATAGCACCACCTGCAATGATGCCAGTACCTTCGGAAGCTGGTTGCATAAATACCTTGGCAGCCCCATGCCGCCCATTGATCGGATACTGCAAGGTCGTCCCCTTGAGTTTTACATCGATCATATTCTTTCGAGCGCTTTCCATCGCTTTCTGGATTGCCACTGGTACTTCTCGCGCCTTACCAGTACCAAAACCCACGCGGCCCTTGCCATCACCTACTACAGTCAGGGCAGAAAATCCAAATTGGCGACCACCTTTCACAACCTTGGCAACACGGCGTACACCAACCATTTTCTCTAATAAATCATCGCCTTCCGGCTTAGGATTGTAATTCGACATGATTCAACCCCTAAAATTGGAGACCACTTTCACGAGCGGCATCGGCGAGGGCCTTCACACGTCCATGATAATTAAAACCAGAACGGTCAAAAGCCACCCTCTCAACCCCCGCCGATATCGCTCTTTCGGCAATCATTTTTCCAACGGTAGCAGCAGACGATACGTTGCCGGCGTGACCAACAAGTTGGGCACGAACAGATTTATCTAAGGTCGATGCAGAAGCAACAACCATATCACCTGTTAGCCCAGGTGCAATAACCTGGGCGTAAATATGACTTGGAGTACGATATACACACAAGCGGAATACACCCATTTCCCGAATTTTGGCGCGTCCGCGGGTAGAGCGACGCATACGGGCTTGTTTCTTTTCCATTTCGTAACTCCTTACTTCTTCTTCGTCTTCTTTGTCTCTTTACGCAGAACCAATTCGTTCGCGTAACGGACACCTTTACCCTTATAGGGCTCTGGTGGACGAAAGGCACGTATCTCCGAGGCAACTTGCCCTACTTGCTGTTTATCAGCACCTGAAACCAGAATTTCAGTCTGACTAGGGGTTACAATACTGATACCCTCAGGGACTTGATAATTGATAGGATGCGAATATCCTAAGCTTAAGTTCAGCGTTTTACCTTGAGCTTGAGCGCGGTAACCAACGCCTATCAAAGTCATTCTTCGCTCAAACCCCGAGGAACAACCTACCACCATATTATTCAGAAGGGCACGAGTCGTACCGGCCTGTGCCCAACCTTCCTTGTTGGTCTCATCCACAGGTGCAACCTTTAAGTTTCCCTCTTGAAAGATCACGTTAACCAGGGGATGGACGTCCCAACCCAAGAGTCCGCGGGACCCTTTGATCTGAACAGATTGTCCGTTAATTTCAACAGAGACCCCGGTGGGTACATGAATCGGTGCTTTTGCGATTCGTGACATGATCAGTCCCTCCGGTCAAGCGACAGTGGCGATGATCTCGCCACCGTAACCAGCTTTACGAGCAGCTCGATCGCTCATAAGGCCCTGCGAAGTAGACACAATGGCCACTCCGAGTCCTCCCCTAACAGCGGGCAAATTGTCCTTTCCCCGGTAGATACGTAATCCGGGTCGGGAAACCCTTTGTATATGTTCAATTACAGGTTTTCCACGATAATATTTAAGCTTAATTACCAGTTGCGGTTTTGCTCCGTTTTCTTCTACTGACACATCAGTTAAATAACCTTCATCTTTTAGAAGAAGAGCTATGGCAACCTTTTGCTTGGAAGACGGCATGGTAATATGGACCTTGCCTCTACTCTGGCCATTACGGATGCGTGTTAGCAGATCCGCAATTGGATCGGACATACTCATAAAATACTCCCTGCAGGTCAGACCGCCCATTGGGCGCGATACCCGTATGATGGGTGTTAGCGAACTAGCAAATATTTAACCCGAGGTACGGGTCTTATTGTCGGAGATTCTAGCCTGAGCTAGGTCAAACCGCGCCTTTACCCTTTTATTAAAGGGTGGTAATCACTACCAACTTGCTTTCACCAGACCTGGAACATCCCCACGCAATGCTGCATCACGAAGCATATTCCTGCTGAGGCCAAACTTACGATATACAGCGTGAGGACGCCCACTGACCCTGCAACGGCGTTGCTGCCGAATTGGGCTTGCATCCCGTGGTAATTTCCGTAAGCTCACCATAGCGGCGTCAACCTGTTCCGTACTTGCCTTCCGGTCATCGATGATGGCCTTCAGAGCTGCACGCCTTGCCGCATACTTGTTCGTTATCTGGACGCGCTTCACGTCGCGCGCCACCATGCTTTTTTTCGCCATGTGGTCTGCTCAAGTCCGGAATGGAAACTTAAAGGCTTCAAGAAGCGCCCTTCCCTCTTGATTAGTACGGGCGCTAGTCGTAATAGTAATGTCGAGACCCCTTAAAGTATCGATCTTATCATAATCAATTTCAGGGAAAATGATCTGTTCCTTGATACCCAAACTGTAATTCCCCCGGCCATCAAAGGCCTTGTGACTTACACCCCGGAAGTCACGGATTCGGGGAATAGCAATATTGATAAGACGATCTAGGAATTCGTACATCCGCTCTCGACGTAAGGTCACCTTACATCCCACCGGCCAACCCTCACGAATCTTAAATGCCGCAACGGATTTGCGGGCATAGGTGATAATGGGCTTTTGTCCGGCAAGTGCGGTAAGGTCTGAGACCGCATGCTCCATAATCTTTTTATCTGCAACCGCTTCACCCACGCCCATATTCAGCGTGATCTTAACGATGCGTGGAACCTGCATGATACTGTCATAGCCGAATCTTTCCATGAGCTGGCTAACAATCTTGTCCTGGTATTCGCTTTGCAATCTGGGCATGGGTTGCTTACTCAAACGTCAACGACTTCGCCAGTCGATTTGAAGATGCGGACTTTTCGTCCGTCCTCCAATATCTTAAATCCTACGCGGTCTGGTCCGCCCTTCACCGGGTTATAAAGTGCCACGTTAGACAAATCCATAGGCATCTCCTTATCAATAATGCCGCCCGATATCCCCTTTTGTGGATTTGGCTTTTGGTGCTTCTTCGCCATATTCACGTTCTCAACGACGACCTTCCTATCATCGAGCACGCGCAAAACGGTTCCACGTGAGCCTTTGTCTTTTCCGGTCAGAACGATAACATCGTCCCCCTTTCTAATCTTACGCATTAGCCGTTACCTCACAGAACTTCTGGGGCAAGGGAGATGATCTTCATGAATTTCTCTCCTCGCAATTCCCTGGTCACCGGCCCAAAGATACGGGTACCGATGGGCTGCAACTGATTGTTCAAGAGGACCGCCGCGTTACCATCAAAGCGAATAAGAGATCCATCCGTACGACGCACTCCAGATCTTGTACGCACCACCACGGCATTATATACATCGCCTTTTTTTACCTTGCCACGCGGTATCGCGTCTTTAACGGCCACCTTGATGATGTCACCGATGCTGGCATAATGCCGATGCGAGCCACCGAGCACCTTGATGCACTGCACGCGCTTGGCGCCACTGTTATCGGCAACGCCCAGATTGGTCTGCATCTGAATCATTGTCTGTTTCCTGAAACTTCACACCGAGTTTGGTGAGATTCCCATGAGATCTACCACAACAGCCTTGACCAGCGCTGTCAGCGGGCCTTGTCGACTACCTGCACTAGACGCCATGATTTGGTTTTGGATATGGGCCGACACTGTTCCACGGTTACCCAATCTCCTTTTCCACACACATTGGCTTCATCATGAGCATGAATCTTTGTCGAACGACGGATGAACTTGCCATAGAGCGGGTGTTTAACCCGACGCTCAACTAATACCGTTATGGTCTTTTCCATGGCATTGCTGACAACACGACCTGTCAAAGTCCGGTTACTCTTGACTTCCTCGTTCATTCGTTGCCCGCCTTCATCTCGGTTAATACGGTCTTTATACGCGCGATATCTCTTCGAACCGACTTCATCTCCGATGGCCGAGTCAATTGACCTACCCCACGCTGCATCCGCAAGTTGAACTGCTCCTTGAGCAATTCCAGTAACTGTTTATTTAGATCGACAGCACTTTTGTGTCTCAGATCTCTCGCTTTCATCACATTATTGTCCGCTTCGTAAAGGAGGTCTGGATCGGTAGTTTAGCGGCAGCAAGGGCGAACGCCTCACGGGCCATCTCCTCGCTAACTCCTTCGATTTCATAAAGCATACGACCGGGCTGAATCTGTGCGACCCAATATTCGACACTACCCTTTCCGGAACCCATGCGAACTTCTAAGGGCTTTTTAGTTATCGGTTTGTCTGGAAATACTCTGATCCAGATCTTCCCCCCACGCTTGACCTTGCGGGTTATAGTTCGTCGAGCCGCCTCGATCTGGCGAGCAGTAAGGCGTCCTCGTGTAATAGCTTTAAGTCCGAACTCCCCAAAGCTCACGTCACAACCTGTAAGGGCCAATCCGCGATTTCGGTCCTTATGAAGCTTTCTAAATTTTGTACGTTTGGGTTGCAGCATTTCTTATCCCCTCCTCGCCGCGGGTTTTGGGGGGCGTGCAGTTTTGGAAGGAACCTCTTCAATAATCTGACCAGGGAAGACCTCCCCCTTAAAAATCCACACCTTTACGCCCAAAACCCCATAGGTTGTGCGAGCTTCTGCAAATCCATAGTCAATGTCGGCACGCAGGGTATGTAGGGGGACGCGCCCCTCCCGATACCACTCGCTGCGCGCAATTTCGGCGCCATTTAAACGGCCCGCGATATTCACTTTTATGCCACCTGCTCCCAATCGCATGGCATTTTGTACGGCGCGCTTCATAGCACGCCTAAACATGATGCGTTTCTCAAGTTGTTGGGTAATGCTTTCCGCAACAAGCTGGGCATCGAGCTCAGGCTTACGGATCTCCTCTATGCTCAAGTGTACGGGTACACCCATGAGATCCGAAACCTCTTTGCGGAGCTTATCAATATCCTCGCCCTTCTTTCCAATCACTACCCCTGGCCGTGCCGTGTGAATAGTTATGTGGGCATTATTGGCCGGTCGGTCTATTTGGATACGGCTTACTGAGGCTTGCGCCAATTTCTTACGTAAATAGGCCCTAACCTGCATATCTGTGTTGAGGAGATCAGGAAAATGCTTTGAATCCGCATACCACTTCGAGGTCCAGTCTTTGACGATCCCCAAGCGAATGCCGGTTGGATGAATTTTATGACCCATGCTGGCTTCTCTTTACGCTTTAGGCTTCGGCAACGGTCACAACTATGTGACTGGTCCTTTTGGTGATTCGATTGGCACGACCTTTGGCCCTAGGACGAATCCTTTTCATGCTCTGACCCTCGTTGACCTGAATTGCAGATACCTTAAGTTCATCGACGTCGGCACCAGCGTTATTCTCAGCATTGGCGATGGCGGACTCGAGTATCTTTTTGATGAGTACAGCACCCTTCTTGGTGCTGAAGGTAAGAAGGTTTAGGGCTTTCTCAACCTGCAACCCACGAATCTGGTCAACCACCAGACGCGCCTTTTGCGCAGAAAGACGTGCCGTTTTTAGTTTTGCTTCAGCCTGCATTAGTACGTCCTCTACCTACCGCTTCTTTTTTGCCTTTTTATCGGCCGCGTGACCACGATAGGTCCGAGTCATGGAGAACTCGCCAAGTTTGTGCCCAATCATATTCTCATTAATAAGAACCGGCACATGCTGACGCCCGTTATGAACCGCGATAGTCAATCCAACCATCTCCGGTAACACCATAGAACGTCGTGACCATGTCTTGATGGGGCGCTTACTATTCTGGGCAACCGCATCCTCGACCTTTTTTGCCAGATGGGAATCCACAAAGGGTCCCTTTCGTATCGAACGTGGCACTTGCTCAACCTCGCCTAGTTATTTGCGACCACGACGGCGCACGATCATTTTATCGGTGCGTTTGTTGGAACGGGTCTTGTGGCCCTTGGTTGGAACGCCCCAAGGGGTGACCGGATGCCGGCCCCCAGAGGTACGACCCTCTCCACCACCGTGAGGGTGATCGACAGGATTCATGACGACACCACGAACCGTTGGTCGAACACCACGCCACCGGCTAGCGCCAGCCTTACCAAGTTTACGCAAGCTATGCTCATTATTACCCACTTCCCCCACGACAGCACGACATTCCACACTTACCTTGCGCATCTCACCTGAACGCAATCGCAAGGTTGCGTAGCCGCCTTCACGAGCAATTAGCTGTGCTGAAGCGCCAGCTGCACGTGCCATCTGTGCTCCTTTACCAGGCCGCATTTCAATGCAATGGACCTGGGTACCCATGGGCACGTTACGCAGAGGTAAACAGTTTCCCGCCGAAATGGGCGCATCCTCACTCGCGATGATTTCACCGCCAGCCTTAAGCCCTTTAGGGGCAATGATGTAGGACCGTTCTCCATCGGCATACTTGAGAAGGGCAATGTGGGCGGTGCGGTTAGGATCAAACTCTAAGCGCTCAACGACCGCTGGTATGCCTATCTTGCTTCGCTTAAAGTCAATGGTGCGATAGCGCTGTTTATGTCCACCCCCGTGATGGCGAACCGAAATCCGCCCGGCATTGTTACGCCCGCCCGTCCTAGTCTTCTTTTCGAGAAGCGGCTCATGGGGAGCGCCCTTGTGGAGCTCAGTGGACACTACCTTGACGACAAAGCGTCGCCCTGGAGATGTCGGGTTGGTCTTTACGATTGCCATCTTGACTAGTCCAAATGCGCTTAGGCGTTTCCGCCAAAATCGATATTTTGCCCCGCCTGTAAACGGACGTAGGCCTTACGCCAATCCTTGCGTTTCCCACTGCGCTGCCCCAGGCGTTTTCGCTTTCCCTTGACGTTAAGTATCTGCACACGCTCAACAGTAACGTCAAAGAGTGATTCGACTGCTTTTCCGATTTCCAGTTTATTCGCATCGGGAACGACCCGAAAAACGTACTGGCTATTCGTATCCGCTGCCAGACTCGCTTTTTCGGAAATGACGGGACCTAGAATTACTTTTAAGAGTCGTTCCTGATTCATGCTAATCGCTCCTCGAGCTTACGGATCGCACCCTCGGTAGCCACTAGGTTTTCGAAGGCAATCAGGCTGACAGGATCCACTTCCTCTGCCATCAGAACGTCGACACGTGGAAGATTACGTGATGCCATGAAGAGATTCTCGTCATGACCCTCGATCATAACCAACACATCCGACAGGTTGAGGGTGAGGAGTTTCTCCGCCAATAAACGAGTCTTAGGCTCCTCGATCGTGAAATCGGGCACTAAGAACAAGCGGCCTTGACGGACCAATTCCGAGAGGATCGAACGCATCGCCCCTCGATACATCTTGCGATTGACCTTTTGGGCGTAGTTTCTCGGTTGCGCCGCGAAGGCTCTACCACCGCCACGCCAAATAGGGCCACGCGACGTACCCGCACGTGCCCGCCCGGTCCCTTTTTGGCGGAAGGGTTTGCTCCCCCCGCCTGACACAGCGGCGCGGCTTTTCTGTGCCACGGTACCTGAGCGAGCCGAGGCCATATAGGCGGTTACAACCTGATGAATCAATGCTGGCTTATAGTCAACACTGAACACCTGGTCCGCTACCGTGATGCTCGCATGTTCACCACTACGTGCTTGGATTTCCATTTCTTATTAGCCCTTGGTCTTCTTCACAGAAGGCAGAACGACCAAGCGTCCTCCTTCGGCACCTGGTACGGGACCCCGAACCAGCAGCAGGTTGCGGTCAACATCAACCCGGATCACCTCCAGATTTTGCTGAACTCGATTCACGTCCCCCATATGCCCCGCCATGCGCTTTCCCTTCATAACCCGTCCTGGTGTCTGGCATTGACCGATTGATCCTGGTGCCCGGTGAGATACCGAGTTGCCATGGGTGGCGTCCTGAGTACGGAAGTTATGACGCTTTACGCCGCCCGCAAAGCCCCGCCCCTTGGTCACGCCACGAACATCGACCTTTTGGCCCTGCTCAAAGATGCTCACAAGAATCTCACCGCCTTCCGCGAGTTCCAGACCTTCGCCATCAGCCAGACGGAATTCACGAAGCGTATCTCCAGCGGTTACCCCAGCACGGGCATAATGACCCGCCATGGGCTTGGTAACCCGGGAAGCCCGCCGCTCTCCCATGGCTACTTGAACCGCGCGGTACCCATCCGTCTCGACAGTCTTGATCTGGGTCACCCGGTTTGGCTGGACCTCGATGACTGTCACTGGGACGGACACCCCTTCGTTGGTGAAGATGCGGGTCATGCCAGCTTTCCGGCCAATAATTCCTATGGTCATGGTCCTATCCTCAACTCAGCTTGATCTGGACATCAACGCCGGCAGCCAGATCGAGTTTCATCAGGGCGTCTACCGTCTTATCCGTTGGATTGACGATATCCATGAGACGCTTGTGCGTCCTTAACTCATATTGATCTCGAGCGTCCTTATTGACATGCGGAGAGATAAGAATCGTAAAGCGTTCCTTCTTCGACGGCAGAGGTATGGGTCCTAGAACCTGGGCACCTGTCCGCTTAGCGGTGTCGACGATCTCATGGGCCGAGCGATCTATCAGTCGATGATCGAAGGCTTTGAGACGAATGCGTATTCTTTGGTTTGCCATGGCTCTTACTCAATGATCTTGGACACGACACCGGCGCCGACCGTGCGGCCACCTTCTCGG
>CAZFZB010000020.1:0-32303 GCA_964523415.1 uncultured Chromatiaceae bacterium
CCTGTGCCGGCGACATGGCCATGATGCGCCACTGCCGCCAGTGCCGCGCCGATGCAGTGGGCATGCTCGGCGAGGATCGCGGCGACGAGTTCACCCTCGACAAGATCGAGGACATGGACATCGACTACGCGGCCGCCATGGAGCGCAGGCGCGAGGTGCACGCCACCATCGAGTCCAACCGCGAGGCCCAGCGCAAGAAGACCGGCGAGACCTTCATCTCTCTCTCCAGCCTCAAGGGGCCGAAGAAGGAGACCCGCCCGGTGCTGATGGCCGTGGCCACCACGGGCGGCGGGGTCGTCAACCAGCACTTTGGCCACGCGAAGGAGTTCCTGATCTACGAGGCAAGCAGCCAGGACGTGCGCTTCATCGGCCACCGCAAGGTGGACCTCTATTGCTCCGGCGGCGACACCTGCGGCGACGCGGACACGGCCCTCGCCAAGACCATCCGGACCCTGGCCAGCTGCGAGGCCGTGCTGTGCTCCAAGATCGGCTACGAGCCCTGGGGCCTGCTGGAGGAGGCGGGCATCGCGCCCAACGGCGAGCACGCCATGGAGCCCATCGAGGAGGCCGTCGCAGCGGTGTACCGCGAAATGGCCAAGGACGGGCGGCTGGACAAGGCGGCCCCGAGCGCAATGCGCATGAGCGCCTGAGGACGATGGGCTCGCTGCGCCTTGCCCATCCTGCCGACCCTTCGGAGAGAAACAGGGTAGGCAAAGGGCACTAGCCTGCGCCCACCTGCGGCTTCTCCTGCATCGACCAAGAGAACGAGATTGATGGCGTTTCAAATCATCGAAGGCTGCGTGAACTGCTGGGCCTGCGAGCCCTTGTGCCCCAGCCAGGCCATCTACGAGGCCAAGCCCCATTTCCTCATCGATGCCAAGAAGTGCACCGAATGCGAGGGGGCTCATGCCGACCCACAGTGCGCGAGCATCTGCCCTATCGAAGGGGTCATTCTCGACGGCCTTGGCGTGCCCGCCAATCCGCCCGGGTCCCTGACTGGCATCCCGCCGGCCATGATGGCCGCGGCCATGACCGAGATCCAGGCACGCTGAGGGAGGCCCGCGCCATGCTGCTCACCGAACCACTGCCCTTCGTCCCGGCGACTGCGAAGCCCGAGGGCCTTCTCCGGAACGCCGCTTGCCGCCTGATGCGGGCCTGGCGAGAGCATCGGAGCCTGCTGGATTGGAACCGCGACCTGCCGCGCCCGGTGGGGTGCGCTCGGGTCCAGTCCCGGGTCTGGCGGCGCCATTCGGCCCTGCTGAGTCTGCACGCCGGCGACTGGGGATTGGACCTGTGACGACCGTAGTCTTCTACGAAAAGCCTGGCTGCGTCTCCAACGCCCGACAGAGGGCCTTGCTCGGCGCCCAAGGTCATCGGCTGGAGGTGCACGACCTGCTGCAAGCACCTTGGACCGCGGAGCGCTTGCGGCCCTTTTTCGGTACGCGCCCGGTCGCGGAATGGTTCAACACGACCGCACCCCGGATCAAATCAGGCGAGCTGAATCCGGCGACCCTGGATGAGGCTGCCGCCCTGTCCCTGATGGTGGCCGACCCCATTCTGATCCGCCGTCCACTGATGGCCACGCCCGCCGGGCTCTGCGCCGGCTTCGAGCGCGGTCCAGTGCTGACCGCCCTGGGCATCGAGTTGGCACCGGAGGAGGACCTCCAGTCCTGCTCCCGCCCGGACCTCGCCGCCTGCCCGCCACCGACGGGAGCCGCCGCATGAACGCCCCCCTGGACGTCTCCGCCCACCGCGCCGCGGTGGAGGTTGCCCCCGGGGTGCATTGGATCGGGGCCCTGGACCCGACCCTGCGGACCTTCGACATCATCCTCAAGACCGCCAACGGAACGACCTACAACGCTTACCTGGTGCGTGGCGACGAGGGCGTGGCCATCGTCGATACGGTCAAGGCCGAGTTTGCCGAGGAGTTCTTCGCCCGCCTGGAGTCGGTGGCCCGCTACGACGAGATCCGGGTGGTAGTTCTCAACCACCTGGAACCCGATCACAGCGGCGCCTTACCCGAGTTGCTGCGCCGCGCCCCCCAGGCGACCCTGTACATCTCCACCCGCGCGACCTCCATGCTCAAGGCGCTTCTCAAGCCAGCCGACGGATCTCTGGAGTACATCACCGTGGGCACCGGCGACGAGGTGGATCTGGGTGGCCGACGATTGCGTTTCCTCCACACCCCGTTCCTGCATTGGCCGGACACCCAGTGCACTTATCTGGTGGAAGAGCAGGTCCTGTTCTCCGGCGATGTGTTCGGCTGCCACTATTGCGACAACCGACTGTTCAACGATCGGGTCGGAGACTTTCGATTTTCTTTCGACTACTACTACGCTCACATCATGCGGCCCTTTAAGCAGCATGTGATGGAGGCCCTGCAACTCATCGAACCCCTGGGGCTCAAGATTATCGCCCCCACCCACGGGCCCATCCTGCGCGAGCGCCCGCGCCGTTATGTCACTCACTACCGCGAGTTGTCCACCTCGAGCCTCGCCGCCCAATTCGGTGACGACGAGAAGTCCCTAGCCATCTTTTACATGTCCTCCTACGGCAACACCGCACGCATGGCCGACGCCGTGCGCATTGGGGCCGATGCCGTTGGCGGGGTGCGGGTGTCCCTTTACGACCTGGAAGGGGGCGAAACCGACCCCTTCGTGGACCTGATCGAGGAGGCGGATGGCCTGGCCTTCGGTTCTCCGACGATCAATGGGGACGCCGTCAAGCCGGTCTGGGACCTACTCTCGTCGCTCGCCGTGGTCAATCTCAAAGGCAAGGTGGGTGCCGCCTTCGGCTCCTACGGCTGGAGCGGAGAAGCGGTGCGCATGATCGAGGACCGCATGCGGGGGCTCAAGATGCGCGTCCCTGTGGCGGGGCTGCGGATCAAGCTCATTCCCACCGACGAGGAGCTCGCCGAGTGCACCACCTTTGGCCGCGAGATCGCCGAGGCACTGGTGGGACGGCAGGAGGAGCGGGTGATCGACCTAGCAGACCTCGCGTAACGCACCAACAACAACGACGTTGAGATGAAGGACGTCAACCAAGGGGACAGAGGATTCCTTTCACCCAACCCATCGGAGATCACAGCATGCCTAAGGCAAAAATCACGTTCGACGACATTCAGCAGACCGTCAACGTCCCCGCCGGGACCCGCGTCATCGAGGTCTCAGAGAAGATCGGGGCCAGCATCATCTACGGTTGCCGCGAGGGCGACTGCGGGACCTGCATGATGCATGTTCTGGAGGGCTGGAACAATCTGACCGAACCCTCGGTGCTGGAGGAGAAGGTCCTACGCGAGAACATGGCCAGCCGGCATGACCGCCTGGCCTGCCAGGCCCAGATCCTCGGCGACTGCCGCGTCAAGCCGGCCTGATTCATCAGACAATTCAACCCATTTGGAGGCAATCGATGGCACTCGTGACTTTTTCCAGCCCGGATTACAAAGACAAGACGGTCTACGCCGTGGCTGGCAGCCATACCGAGACCGTGCTCAAACTCGCCAAGGAGTACAAGGTTCCCGTCCACCATGACTGCCAGGACGGCGAATGCGGCAATTGCGTGGTACGCGTGTCCAGCGTGGACAACAAGCACCAGCGCATGGGCGGCCCCCTGACCGAGAAGGAGAAGACGGTCCTGCGCGAGCTGGGCAAGATCACCCGTGAGGAGATCGAGCAGATGGCGGTGGACGACCTGCCCAGCCAATGGCGTCTGGCCTGCCAGATGATCGTGCGCGACGAGGACATCCTGGTGGAGTACTGAGCATGATGGCAGCGGCCCGCGCCCTACCGGACCCGACCCAGGTTCTCTATGACAGGCTCATTGCCCGCGCCAATCAGGCGGGTAACGCCGTTGCCTTCGCCGGGATGATCGCCACCCGCTGCGGCGGGGGCGGTGCCCTGCCGGCCTGGCTCGGGCTGCAGCCGGCTGCCTTCGGTTGCCTGCTGGAGCATATCTTCCCCGGGGCGGCCAGTGAGCCGCTACCAGGCATCGGTATCCCCGTTGCGGTGGATGACGACGCTTACGATCGATGCGACGAACGCGACGAATTGATTCGCCTCATGCTCATGCACCGGGCCGGCGATGACCCGTCGGAGGTCTGGATGGCCCACGTGGTGGCGGCGGGCTGCATGGCCACCGATCACCTCTGGCAGGACCTTGGGCTGCCCGCCCGCGGTGAGCTCACCGCACTCATGCGGCGCAACTTTCCAACCTTGGCCGCACGCAATGTCAAGGACATGAAATGGAAGCGTTTTCTCTACAAACAGTTGTGCGAGGCCGAGGGCATCTACACCTGCCGCGCCCCGTCCTGCCAGGTATGCGCTGACTACCATGCGTGTTTTGGCCCCGCGTATTGACCCGAGCCCCGTTGACGCCCTGTCCTCGGCGCTCGCCAGCCGGGCCATAGGTGCCTACCTGGGCCTGGCCACGGGTGATGCCTTGGGCGCGACCGTAGAATTCATGACCCCGGCGGAGATTCGCGAGCACCACGGGGTGCATCACGACATTCAAGGGGGCGGCTGGCTCAAGCTGCGCCGCGGCCAAGTGACCGACGACACCGAAATGAGCCTGGCACTGGGGAGGGCCATCCTAGTCCAGGGAGAGGTGGAGCCGCTCGCCATTGCCGAGGCATTCAGTGCCTGGATGGTCACCAAGCCGGTGGACATCGGTCACACGGTACGCCGCGGCATCGCCCGCTACCGCCAGACTGGCGAGGTACAGGTCCCGCCCCATGACTACGATGCCGGCAACGGCGCCTGCATGCGCTGCCTGCCGGTGGCCTTGTTCACCCTGGGCGCCGCTCCCGAGGCCATCGCCGCGGCCAACCTGACCCAGGCCCACGTCACCCACCATAGTGCCCTGGCCGACGCCGGGACCCTGATCGTGATCCGCATGGTCCAGACGGCACTTGCCGGCGGCAGTCTTGCGGACCTCCAATCCCTGGCCGAGGCCCTGGTCGCCGACTGGCCCGAGTACCGCTTCGACCGCCGCCGCACCGACAACCCCGGCGGCTACCTGCCCGAAACCCTGAGCGCTGTTTTCCAGGCCCTATTCTCCACCGACGGCTTCGAGACGGCCCTGGTCGAGGTGGTTAACCGCGGCGGCGATGCCGACACCAGCGGCGCCATTCTCGGCATGATCGCCGGGGCCCTCTATGGGCGCTCGGCCATCCCCAGGCGCTGGCTCCAGAACCTCGACCCAGAGGCGGCACGCCAGTGCGCGCTCCAAGCCCAGGCTCTGATCGAAAGATCGCCTCACTGCAGCGGCCTATAATTCGCGGCTCACCCTTACCGATTTGGATCGACACGGCCGCACTCAGCCTACTCAGTCTTGCGACTAGGCCGATGCCGGCAACCGAAGCAAGCGCTCACTGCGCCAGACCCGAACAATGCGTACGCGCTGGGGATCGCGGCGATAGACCGTTGACCTTGAGGTCATTCAGAGGGACCACGTGTTGGGAGAGCTTCACGCTCATGGACGGCAATCTCTGGATTTTTTTGTCCGGACGACAGCACCTGCCAAGTAGTCCGCCGACAGCATCTGCCATTCCAGAAGTCAACGCTGGCAGACCCCGCCTCAAAAGGTCCCGATCCGTACCTCGTAGACCCCGCCGACCACCACCAGTTCGTCCTCTCCCTTGAGCATGCCCGGTAACAACCGGTTGTAGAAGAACACCTTGGGCAGTGGCACCTGGACCTCCAAGATGTAGTCGCCGAACTCGTCGGCCCGCTCCCGGTTGAGGGTGAAGGAGTTGAGGTTGTTGAGCAGCACTAGGTAATGCCCCCCCGGTCGGAGCTCCAGGACCTCGTGCTCGTCGATGCGGTTGATGCCGCGATACAGCCCCAGGTGCGTCTCTTCTGGGTGGGCCAGGGCCAACTCGTATTGGCAGTAGGTGTAGAGCAGGTCGAGCTGGGCCTCCAAGGCGTTTGTGCCATAGAGTCCGGCGCAGCCTTCCGTCAGATACGCCTGATAGGCCTCGCTGCCGCGCCCATGCAAGGGGCCGCGATGGTGGCGGGCGAGCAGGCCGAAACGGGTCTCGGTCCAGCACTTGAGGACGGCCCCCTCGCGCCCGTCGGAGTCGAAGGACCAGCCGCGCACCAGGCGCAGGTAGTTGGCATTGGCCCGCTGGCGGCGCCGCTTACCTGCACGGCCTTCGGAGCCGAGGTCAAGGCCGGCGTCTTCGAGGTGGTCGAGACGGAAGTGGACGCTCATGTAGTCCTGAAAGCGCTGCGCCCGCTCGGCGTGGTCATCGATGCCGGCGAGGACCACAAAGAGGTCGGAATGGAAGGCACGAATGCCGTCGATCTCCAGCGGCACCGGATGCTGTTGAAAGGTCAGGCTGCCGAGGATGACCGCGGGCAGGTTGCAGCGATTCAGCGGCAGGCGTGCCGCGGCAGGCAAGCTGGGGGCAGGTCGCGGGGCCGAGTCGGCGGCGGGGCTTTGGGGTTGGATTTGTCTGTCGTTGTCCATACAGGTCACGCGGCTTTGTCGCCTATGCTACCTGTCTGCCTACCCTTTTACCAACAAATAAACATTTTTATTAACAATCTGTTGAATGCAGATATGTGTATTGGCACGGCCCCTGCATTACCTTGGTTGTCCGACCCTGATTCAACCCTGCTGACCTCAGCAAGCAACCAAGGAGATCTACCCATGGCCCTGCGTCAATGCGCCATCTACGGCAAAGGCGGTATCGGCAAGTCCACCACCACCCAGAACCTGGTCGCCGGCCTTGCCGAGGCAGGTAAGAAGGTCATGATCGTCGGCTGCGACCCCAAGGCCGACTCCACCCGCCTGATCCTGCACGCCAAGGCCCAGAACTCCATCATGCAGATGGCCGCCGATGCCGGCAGCGTCGAGGACCTGGAACTGGACGATGTGCTGAAGGTCGGTTATGCCGGCATCAAGTGCGTCGAGTCCGGCGGCCCCGAGCCAGGCGTCGGCTGCGCCGGCCGCGGTGTTATCACCGCCATCAACTTCCTGGAAGAGGAAGGCGCCTATGATCCCGATCTGGACTTCGTCTTCTACGACGTGCTGGGCGACGTGGTGTGCGGCGGCTTCGCCATGCCCATCCGTGAGAACAAGGCCCAGGAAATCTACATCGTCTGCTCCGGCGAGATGATGGCCATGTACGCGGCCAACAACATCTCCAAGGGCATCGTGAAGTACGCCAACTCCGGTGGCGTGCGTCTGGCCGGCCTGATCTGCAACAGCCGCAACACCGCCCGCGAAGACGAACTGATCATGCAGTTGGCCGACAAGCTCGGCACCCACATGATTCACTTCGTGCCGCGCGATAATGTGGTGCAGCGCGCGGAAATCCGCCGCATGACGGTCATCGAGTACGACCCGACCGCCAAGCAGGCCGACGAATACCGCCAGCTGGCCCGCAAGATCATCGACAACAAGAACCTGGTGATTCCCACACCCATCACCATGGACGAGCTCGAGGATCTGCTGATGGAGTTCGGCCTGATGGACGAGGAGGACGAGTCCATCGTCGGTCAGTCCGCCTCTGCCGAGGCCGTGGCCTAAAGGGGTACGCGACCCCGGGGTGCCACCCGGCACCCAGCATCCCCTTGCCCCTCTCCAGCATGGAGAGGGGTTATCGATGTCCAAAACGGGCTGCTCGTCGGCAGATTAGCCGCGACGCCCCAATTCGGAGAACCGACATGGCAAATATGAGTCGTGAAGAGACCCTCGACCTCATCCAGGAGGTCCTGGAGATCTACCCGGAAAAGGCCAAGAAGGACCGCGCCAAGCATTTGGCGGCCAACGATCAGTCCATCGAGCAGTCGAAGAAGTGCATCACTTCCAACCGCAAGTCCCTGCCCGGTGTCATGACCGTGCGCGGCTGCGCGTACGCCGGCTCCAAGGGCGTGGTCTGGGGCCCGATCAAGGACATGATCCACATCTCCCACGGCCCGGTCGGCTGTGGCCAGTACTCCCGCGCCGGTCGCCGCAACTACTATGTCGGCGTCACCGGGATCAACACCTTCGGGACCATGAACTTCACCTCGGACTTCCAGGAGAAGGACATCGTCTTCGGCGGCGACAAGAAGCTCGACAAATTGATTACCGAGATCGAGGGGCTCTTTCCCCTGAGCAAGGGTGTGACCATCCAGTCCGAGTGCCCCATCGGCCTGATCGGCGACGACATCGAGGCTATCGCCAAGAAGAAGGCCAAGGAGCTCGACAAGCCGGTAGTTCCGGTGCGTTGCGAGGGTTTCCGCGGCGTGTCCCAGTCCCTGGGACATCACATCGCCAACGACGCCATCCGCGACTGGGTCATCGGCAACCGCGACGGCGACGAGTCCTTCCAGACCACGCCCTATGACGTTGCCGTGATCGGCGACTACAACATCGGCGGCGACGCCTGGGCCTCGCGCATCCTGCTCGAGGAGATGGGGCTGCGTGTGGTGGCCCAGTGGTCCGGGGACGGCACCCTGTCCGAGATCGAGCTGACTCCCAAGGTCAAGCTCAACCTCATTCACTGCTATCGCTCCATGAACTACATCAGCCGGCACATGGAAGAGAAGTACGGGATCCCATGGATCGAGTACAACTTCTTCGGTCCGACCAAGATCGCCGAATCGCTACGCAAGATCGCCGCCTTCTTCGACGAGACCATCCAGGCCAATGCCGAGAAGGTCATCGAGAAGTACAAGGCCGAGTACGACGCGGTGATCGAGAAGTACAAGCCTCGCCTGGAAGGCAAGCGCGTGATGCTCTACGTCGGTGGCCTGCGCCCCCGTCACGTCATCGGCGCCTATGAGGACCTGGGCATGGAGGTGGTGGGGACCGGCTACGAGTTCGCCCACAACGACGACTACGACCGCACCATCAAGGAGATGGGCGATTCGACCCTGCTCTACGACGACGTCACCGGCTACGAGTTCGAGGAATTCGCCAAGCGCGTCAAGCCCGACCTGGTCGGCTCCGGCATCAAGGAAAAGTACATCTTCCAGAAGATGGGCATCCCCTTCCGCCAGATGCACTCCTGGGACTACTCCGGCCCCTATCACGGCTACGACGGCTTTGCCATCTTCGCCCGGGATATGGACATGACCATCAACAACCCCTGCTGGAAGAGCATGAAGGCGCCTTGGGTCAAGGATGCAGCCGAGGCCGAGGCGGCCCCGGTGGCAGCCCGCGCCTGATCCGGCTCCCCTTTCCAGATAGCCGGTCCCTCTCCCTGGCGCCCGTCTCCCTCCGGGAGAGACCGGTAGGCAGGGCGCCGGGAGAGGGAATCGTTGAAATTACGTCCAGTGACAACTCTTGATTGCCGTTGTCCGCAGATGAGCGGCGCGGCAGGAGCACCGAAATGAGCCAGTCCGTCGGTAACATCATGCCGAGCTATCCGCTGTTCAGGGAGCCGGAGTACAAGGACAATCTTGCCGCCAAGCAGGGCCTGGTGGAAGAGCGCCACGATTTGGGCCGCATCCAGGAAGTCTTCGAGTGGACCACCACCGAGGAATACAAGGAGCTGAACTTCAAGCGCGAGGCCCTTACGGTCAACCCGGCCAAGGCCTGCCAGCCGCTCGGCGCCGTGCTATGCGCCCTGGGCTTCGAGAAGACCCTGCCCTACGTGCATGGGTCCCAGGGGTGCGTGGCCTATTTCCGCACCTACTTCAACCGCCACTTCAAGGAGCCCATCGCCTGTGTCTCCGACTCCATGACCGAGGACGCGGCGGTATTCGGCGGCCAGAAGAACATGTTCGACGGACTGGAGAACGCCAAGGCCATCTACAAGCCGGAGATGATCGCGGTCTCCACCACCTGCATGGCCGAGGTCATCGGCGACGATCTCAACGCCTTTATCAACAACTCCAAGAAGGAAGGGCACATCGACCAGGCGTTCCCGGTCCCCTTCGCCCACACGCCAAGCTTCGTCGGGTCCCACACCACCGGCTGGGATAACATGTTCGAGGGCATCATCCGCTACTTCACCCTCAACTACATGGAAGACAAGCAGGTCGGCAGCAACGGTAAGATCAACATCGTGCCCGGCTTCGAGACCTATCTGGGCAACTACCGTGTCATGCATCGCATGATGGACGAGATGGGCGTGCCTCACACCCTGTTGTGCGACCCCACCGAGATCCTGGATACCCCGGCGGACGGCGAGTTCCGCATGTATGCCGGCGGCACCACTATCCCGGAGGTCAAGGACGCCCCCAATGCCATCGACACCCTGCTGCTGCAGCCCTGGCAGTTGGCCAAGACCAAGAAGTACGTCGAGACCACCTGGAAACAGCCGGCCAGCCACATCAACATCCCCATGGGGCTGGAGTGGACTGACGATTTCCTGATGAAGGTCTCTGAGCTGACCGGCAAGCCGATCCCCGAGTCCCTGGCCAAGGAGCGCGGCCGCCTGGTGGACATGATGACCGACAGCCACGCCTGGTTGCACGGCAAGAAGTTCGCTCTTTACGGCGACGCCGACTTTGTCCTGGGCATGGTCAAGTTCCTGCTCGAACTGGGTGCGGAGCCGACCCACATCCTCTGCAACCACGCTAACAAGCGCTGGAAGAAGGAAGTCGAGAAGCTGCTGGCCAGCTCGCCCTACGGCAAGTCCGGCGAGGTTTACATCGGCGCCGACCTGTGGCACTTCCGCTCCCTGGTCTTTACCAACAAGCCGGACTTCATGATCGGCAACTCCTACGGCAAGTTCATCCAGCGCGACACCCTGCACAAGGGTAAGGAGTTCGAGGTGCCGCTGATCCGCATCGGCTTCCCGATCTTCGACCGCCACCATCTGCACCGGATGACCACCCTGGGTTACGAGGGGGCCATGTACATGCTGACCACACTGGTGAACTCGGTCCTGGAGCGCCTGGACGACGACACCCGCGGCATGGGCACGACGGACTACAACTACGACTTGATTCGCTGACGCGCATCAAGGGGAACAGCCGCCCTGATCGGCGGCCTGTTCTTGTCGGACCGCGCCAAGCGGTTCGGTCCAAGTACGGCTTATAGCCCAGCAGAGGTAGTCCTATGCCCAATGTCATGATTCGCAAGAGCGATACTGGATCGCTTCTGTTCTATGTGGCCAAGAAGGATATGGAAGAGACCATCTCCAGTGTGGAGACGGACAGCCCCGACGCCTGGGGCGGCGAGGTTGAGCTGACTGACGGATCCAAATGGTACATCGATCCCATCAGCCCGCCCCCGGTCTTTCCCACTACCCTGCGCTTCAAGCGCGCCGAGTGACAGCCAAGGCCGGGGCCATCGGTGCCCGGTTCCATCCAACTTCGGAGAACGACATGGCCCTTCAAATTGTCAAGTCTGTTTGTACTGCCTGCGGCGACTGCGAGCCGGTCTGCCCCACCAAGTCCATCACCCCCTGGAAGGGGGTCTACAAGATCAACGCCGAAACCTGCACTGAGTGCGAAGGCGAATACGACATGCCTCAGTGTGTCGCCGCCTGCATGGAAGACGACTGCATCATCGCTGCTTGAGCGGTGTCATCGAGATTGCGGCGACCAGGGACGGTCGCCTGCCGCAATCCCGCTTCTGCAGGGCGTTCGTATTTCTCTTCAACCAGCGACAAAAGGGCAACAGCTCCGGAATATCCATGCCAAAAGCACCGATTACCGACGAAGTCGCACTGCGCATCGCGCTCGCTGCGCGTGCCCTTCCCGATACCGACCCAGCCAAATTGATTCGCGTCCTGGAAGATGCGATCGGCCTACCCCCCACGACGCAGAAGCTCGAGGCCCTCAAGGTCAAGGACTTCAAGGCCGCCCTGGACGGCGAGTTCTCCGAGGTAGACACCGACAGCCTGAAGGCCGCCGTGGCCATCCTCAAGGGCGAATCGGACACCGAAATCGACCCGCCACCCCCCTTGGACCCCTACGTCGAGGGCGACATGCCAGGCTCGATCCGCGTCGCCTGTGCCTCCAATGCTGGCGAGGCGCTCGACGGCCATTTCGGCTCAGCGCGGCGCTTTCTGATCTACCAGGTCTCTGCCGCAGAGACCCGCCTGATTGGTGCCCGTGCGGTCGACGATGGCGATGCGGAGGACAAGAATGCCTACCGCGCAGAGCTTATCCGCGACTGCCAGGTGCTCTACGTGGCCTCCATCGGCGGTCCCGCTGCGGCCAAGGTGGTCAAGACCGAAATCCACCCCATCAAGGACGCTGCCGGCGGCAGCGCCAGGGATCGCATGGCCGCCCTGCAACGGGTGCTCGGTGCCAAGCCGCCGCCTTGGCTGGCTAAGGTCATGGGCCAGACCCCAGAGGAGCGCATCCGCTTCGAGCGCGACGAGGAGGCCGAGGCATGATTACCGCGGAGCGCATCGAGCAGGTCACACGGGTGGTAGAAAGGGCCGGGCTCAACGAGCGCACCCTCTCGGCACTCCGCGAGGCATTCAACGAGATTCATTTCACCTACTGCATGGAAGATGACATCGGCATTGGCCTGGGCACCGGCACCCCGGTGCGCGAGGCCACCGGTTTCAAGGTCTACCTGGTGGATGGACGCTCTCATTGCATGCGTTTCACGACCAATGCCGATGTTGCCACCGGGTTGGTCCTGGCCGAATCGGACGATGGGGACTGACAGAAGCGCAGCCGGGCGGGGCGGCGCGGATGACCCGGAGGTCTCCCAAACGCCCAAGGCCAATTGCGCCGAGTGCCCGCACCGCCGTGATCTCCTGACTGAGGGGCGTTGTGTCCCCGGCGATGTTTGTGTCCGGGCCATGAGCGGTCGGCAGATCGAGCGTTTCTTTCGCCGCAACCCCTCTCTGGCGGAGGAGTATGCAGGCGATCCCTTCTGGGAACGGCGGGCGATCGCCGCCCGCTATATCTCCCAGCAGCGGCTGCTGCCCATGCTCAAGGACCCGGACGAGGTAGTCCGCCGGGTGCTGGCCTACCGGCTTCCGGTGGAGGCCCTGGACCCTTTGATCGAAGACCCGGACCGCGAGGTTCGCATCACCGTGGCGGACCGCCTACCCCCGGAGCAGCTGGAACGCCTGGTGGCGGACCCGGATTATCTGGTGCGCCAATACGTAGCCCGGCGTCTGCCGATCGGTCGGCTGTTCCGCATGATCCGCGACACCGACCGCCAGGTGCGGGTCACGGTGGCGGAGCGCCTGCCATCCCCGAGCCTTGGCCTGATGCGCGACGATCCCGAGCCGGAGGTTCGGCTCAAGGTCGCCGAGCGAATCCGCTGCGAGGAGGCCAACGGATTGCTTCAGGATACCGACTGGCGGGTGCGCCTGCGCCTGGCGGAGCGCCTGCCGCTAGTCATGCTCGGGCAACTCCTCGAAGACCCTGACCCCGACGTGCGGGCCACCGCGCAGGCCAGGAAAACCGAATTGAACGGCAAGCCGCCACCACGATGAACTTATTCCTTACGCCCAGACGGCAGACTCAGCCATGCCAATGACAGATATCGACTCAGATGCGGCCCAGGTCCAGGTCCAGGCTCAGGGCTTCGACCTGCGGGTTGCCCAGGCCTGCGCCGCGCTCCCGGAAGGTGCTCCTCTGGAAGACCTGATAGCCACCATCCAGGCCGCGCTGCCTGGACTGGAGGTGCACCACGTCCTCAGCCGGGGTGGATGGCACCGACTGGGTGGCGTGGTGGACCTGAATGGCGAACGCATCGCCCGCCACATCGGCGAATGGGCGGAGGCACAGGCCGAGGGCGACATCGAAATCCTGCTCACCAAACTCAGCGGGCAGGTCTACTTCGCCACCCGTCTGAACGGCCAGGCCCATTATCTCGTGGCTCGCACCGGCCCCACCGCCGCCGACTACCTGCAGATCGAGATTGAGGCGCTGGCCGAGGTCCTGGACCACTCCATCACAGACCCTGACTGGTTCCCGGACAGCATCGACGAATTCATCGATCCCCTGGACGTCCCTCGCCTGGAGCCCGAGCCCGTAGGCCAACCGCGATTCCTGTTCCGCCGCCTGGTTCAGGTGGGCGACCTGCTGCGGTCTTCGGACGCCTCTTTGCGGGTGCGACGTTTCCTGGATGATTGGGATCGCAGCTCCGCCGGAGAGTCCGCCTGCTTTAGCGACCACTGGGTGCTGAGCCTGCGCGAATACCAGGACCGCGACGGGGAGGGCCGCCTGACCGCCAAGCCGGTGAGCACCTTTGTGGGCGAGGTTACCGCAGTGCCGGGAGACCTGAAGGCTCGAGGGGCGGAGTTGGCCAACCTGATCCACGGTCTCGACCGCCAGATCGGCTACCCCTTCGCCTGGTTCTTCCACATGCTCACTGACATGCGCATCTCCCATCGGCTGGCGGAGGCGGTTCACGCCGATCTCATGGGCGCCTATGCCTATCTCCCTGCCCGCGACCTCAAGGTCTTACGTGACTGGTATGCGCACCCCTATGGGGCCTGACCCCAGGGATACCCGGACGCCAAGACCAATTCACCGCAGGATGGGTAGAGCGAGGCGAAACCCATCGAAGAACATCAACACCGCCGCGGAGCAATCACCATGAGCGACAACAACCCAGCCGGGTCCATCAAGAGCCGCTGGCACAGCTACCGCGAGGGGCAGTTCCTGCACCTGCACGGCGTCATCAAGGGTAGAGCAGGGGCCGGGACCGCCCTGCTCTTGGAGCTGTCCGACGACAACGCCGTGCTCAAGGACCTAGAGCTCAACATCGAGGATCTGCCCTACGAGGCCAACGACATCTCCATCGCCATCGCCTTCAAGCCAGGCGCAAAGGTCACGGACGAACCCCTGGCAAGGTGAGGAGCCATCCTACGTGGCCAACTCTGCCAAGACGCCCAGCCCAGTCTGCCCCTCCACCGCCCTGGCGGAGCTGGGCAGCCGTCGCTTGAGCATCCTCTTCCGGAGTGAACCGCGGGAGGCGATCCTCGTCCGCTTCCAGGGCACGGTCTACGGCTATCTCAATCAGTGCGTCCACATGCCCCGCGAGCTAGACTGCGAGCAGCGGCACGTCTTCGACCAGACCGGTTCATCTATCCGCTGCTCCATGCATGGCATCACCTACAAACCCGAGACCGGCGAATGCCTGAGCGCGATCTGCGCCGGTAAGTTGCTGACACAGCTGCGGGTGGAAGAGCGCGACGGCGTGATCTACCTGGTCGACAAGCGGGCGCAGCTATCCATCTAAGACGTTCCTGCCGAGATTCCGCGTGGGCAGAACGGCGATCTATCCTCAGCGACCTCGCCAGCGACTCCGAATTCCCGAACGAAATAAACTGTCCCCCGGAACTCGTCCCGTCTGTCGCCGCCGACGGTCAGGTGGTACAGCGCACCGGCCAATCCGATTCGCAAGAGCCCGGCTTTGAGCCAGGTATCACGCGGATCTCGATATGCAACGACGCGAGCACTGACCGTCCTCCCCCCTCATCCCCTTCATCGAGCGCAATGCGGTCCATATCTGACCCTTCCGCGGCTCCGCGCAAATGGACCTTCTACCTGGATGACTTGGCGCGCTTCGCAGAGCGAGACCTCGCCTACACCTCGGGGCTGGACCAGGACACCTTCCTCTCCGAGCGACTCGAAGCCCCGGTCGACGCGCGGGTACGAGTGTGCCGAAGCAGCCAGAGATGCTTTCCCCACGCCGGACTCAGGCTTAGAACTGCCTAACCCGGATATTCAAGATCTGAATCCGGTAGGCAATCTGACGTGGCGTCATGTTGAGCAGCCGAGCCGCCTTGGCCTGGACCCAGCCGGCCTCCTCCAAGGCGGCGATGACCCGCTCCCGCTCGTCCAGGTCAGGGTCGTTCAGGTCCACCTTCGGTGCCGCAATGCTCGATGAGGATGGCTCGGGGAGCAGGTCGTCGAGCCCGGCGATATGAATCAGGTCACGATCGATGGTGCCGGTCTCGGACATGACCGCCGCTCGCTCGATGCAGTTCTCCAGCTCCCGTACATTGCCCGGCCAGCGGTGGCGCATGAGCAGGCGTACGGCGCCGTCGGTGACAGTCAGATCCCGCCCCTGGCGCCGGCCGATCTTGCGGGCCAGGAAGCGGGTCAGATCAGGGATGTCCTCGGTCCGGTCGCGCAGCGGCGGAACCTGAACGGGCATGACGTTGAGCCGGTAATAGAGGTCCTCGCGAAATTCCCCGGCGCGCACCCCGGCCTCCAGGTCGCGGTTGGTGGCGGCGATGACCCGCACGTCGGTCTTGAGGGTGCGAGTCCCACCGATGCGCTCGAATTCTCCCTCCTGCAACACCCGCAGGAGCTTGGCCTGGAAGGCCGCGGAGATCTCGCCGATTTCGTCTAGGAACAAGGTGCCGCCGTCGGCCTGCTCAAAACGCCCCTTTCGCTGGGTCAGGGCGCCGGTGAAGGCGCCCTTCTCGTGGCCGAAAAGCTCCGATTCCAGCAGGTTGTCGGGTAGGGCTGCGCAGTTGAGCTTGACGAAGGCGCCGCGGGCCCGCGGGGAGTTGTAGTGGATGGCATTGGCGATCAGCTCCTTCCCGGTGCCGGACTCGCCTCGCACCAGGACCGTGGTGTTCCACTTAGCCACCTGGCGCACCACCTCGAAGATGGGGCGCATGGCACTCGCGTGTCCGACCATGCTCTCGAAGCCATGGTCGCCTTTGACCTCGCGCCGGAGCTTGTCGCGCTCCTCACGCAGGGCCTGCTGCTCGCCCTCGACCCGGCGGGCGAGACGCACGGCCTGGCCGATGAGGTTGGCAACCATTTCCAGGAATCTGGCCTGTGCCTCGAGCAGCTCGGCGCTGACCGGCTGGGCGGCGAAGACACCGGTGGCCCCACCCTCCTCACCGATGCGGATCGGCACGCCGATGAAGGGCAGATCCGTGTCGTAAAGCCCGAGGCGGTCGAGGAAGCGCGGCTCGTCCCCCACCCGCGGTAGGATCCAGGTCTCGTTGCGCTCCAGAATACGCCCGATGACACCCTCGCCGGGTCGATAGCGAACCGTCTCGAAGGGCTGCGCTGCCTCGTGGTGCAGGGCGCTAATCGACAGCTCCCGACTGTTTTTGTCGATCAGGCAAACTAGTCCGAAGGAGAGCCGGTTGCGGTCGTCGAGGACCTTGAGGACCTCACGCAGGGTCTCGCGCAGATTCAGCGAACGGCTCAGGACGCTGCTGACCTCGTAGAGGGCGCCGAGCTGGCCCTCAAAGAAGTTCAGTCGCCCGCCCTGGGGAACCTCCGGAGTCATCCGGTTGTCATGGGTCATGATGGCCTGGCTGCCTGGTGGCGCGCATTGGCCTCTCCGGCCAGATTGGAAAGGGTCAGTCCGACCAGGCAGCCGGGCGGCGTTTCCCGCGGGTCCGCACACCCCACGGAGTCGGTCGCGCCGAACTCGTCTCGGGCACCGAGCTGGATGCAGCCGCCGTGCTGGTTGACGACCTCCTGGGCCAGGGCCAGGCCCATTCCCGCCCGGCCACGGCGGTTGCGCCAGCCGACGTAGAAGGGCTCGAAGACCCGCAGCCGATCCTCCGGAGCGATGCCGACGCCGTTGTCCTCGATCTCGACCTCCACCCAATCCCCGGCCCGACGGGTAGCGATGCGCAGCTCCCGCTGGACATGGCTGCTCTCGTTGAGGGCCTGGATGGCGTTGTCCAGCAGGAGCTTGAAGACCGAGCGCAGTTGGGTCTTGTGGACATTGAGCTCCGGCAGCACCGGCGCAGGCTGCCAATCCACCACGATGCCAGCCGCGAGCAGGGCGTCGGTCGACAACTCCAGCACCTGGCGCAACAGGTCGTTGACGTTTGCCACCACCCCAAGTTCCCGGCTCTCTTCCGGCAAGGCGGCGCGCAGGGTGGCCAGGGCCCGGTCGCCGGTGGCACTGATCTGCTCAATCATCCCAGCCAGGCTGTCGGGGTGGCAGCCCCCGCCCTTGAGCATGGCCGCGGCGGCATGGATCACATTGAGCGGAACCTGGATCTGGTAGATGGCCGCCGCCAGGGCCTCGCGCATGCCCTGCACGAACTGCTGCTCGGCCAGGCGGGCGCGCAGGTGTTCCATCTGGGCGCGCTCGACCTCTCGGCGACGCTGGGTAATGTCGTTGGCGAGCAACAGGACGCGCCGCTGGCCGCCGACCTCTCTGCCGAAGTAGCTGCGCACGCTGACATCCAGTTCGGTGACCCGCTCCCCGGAGCAGGCGAACCAGCGCGGAGGCCGCCCGCCGATCACGGCGACGCTGACCTCCACGTCCTTAAATCCCGGTCCTGTGAGCACCGAATCAATGGGGTCGAAACCTGCCTGCTCGCAGATCGCCCGACGCAGCACCTCTGCCGGCTCGCGCCCGCGCAGGTCGCCAAACAGCTTCTTGTACTCCTGGTTGTCCACCAGGACCCTGCCCTCATCGTCGAGTAGGGCGATCAGCACCGGGGCTGCGTCGATGATGGTCTCGACCAGGGACTTCTGCTGGCGCAGGGCCCGCTCCAGTGCGTGGACCTTGGTGATGTCCCGGTGCATACCCAGGAAGTAGTCGATGCGCCCATCCCGGTCGAGGACCGGTGAGATGGTCAGTTCCGCCAGGTAGTCGCCGCCCTGGCGGGTGCGGTTGACCAGGGTCCCGGTCCAGGGGCGCTTGCCTAGGATGGTGCGCCAGAGCCCCTGGTAGACGCTGTCCGGTGTGGCGTTGTTCGACAGGATGGACTGGTTCTGACCCAGCAGCTCCTCGCGCGGGTAGCCGGTGAGCCGCTCGAAGGCGTGGTTGACGTAGAGGATCCTGGCCTTGGCGTCGGTGATAGAGATGGCCACCGGGCCTTGCTCCACGGCCTCGAAGAACAGCCGCGGCGGCAATGGATCGGCACCCGGCCCAACGAACAGGCTGAAGGCATCCAGCACCTCCGGGGGCGTACCCTCCGGCGGCGACGCAAGGAATGCCCCCAGGGCGCTGACTGCCGCCTGTCCTGCCGATTCCGTCTCGCTGTTGGCCATGTCGCCCCCTCTACTAGTCGGTTAACAAGTAAATAAGCAACATTTGTACCGACGGCTAGGCATGCGATGGTCCGACGGGGGCGTAGGGATTTGGTACTGCCCAAGGGGGCCTAGCTCAAGCACGGGCGCCCTCTTGCTCAGCTGGCGATTGTCGTCGAGGCTCAGCAGACCCTGTTCACCCTGCGGGAGTGCCCCCCTGGCCACCACGCCTGCACGCCGCGCCCAGCGGTGGTCCGCAGTGCCACCGAAGGACGCCTCTGGCGGCGATGGCTCCCAGGGACAGGGGACGTCCCGGGGGACGCAGGAGCACAGTCCCCCGTGCGGCGCAGATCCCACGGTTAACTGAGCTACGACGCCAATCGCTTGTCGGCTTAACTACAAGACTAGTGGACACGGCATCCCTTGTCGCCATCGCGACAGCCAGGGTCAATGCCCGCCTTAGGCGCGACGGCGACAACCGCCGCATCAATAGCGCTCCGAATTCGAGCACTTGCGCCGATTCGGCCAAGGCTCGATCAGCCCTGGCACCGCTCTTGCTTCGACCTGGAGCAAGTACAGCGTGCGTGCGAATCCCATGACCCAATACCTGCTTCTCATCCTCGGGACCGCCCTGGTCAACAACGTGGTCCTGGTCAAGTTCCTCGGCCTGTGCGCCTTCATGGGCGTGTCCGGGAAGATCGATTCCGCCATCGGCATGGGCTTCGCCACGACCTTCGTCCTGACAGTCGCCACTGCCGCGAGCTGGCTCCTCGAGCACCTGGTCATTCTGCCGCTGGGCATCGGCTACCTGCGCATCCTGACCTTCATCTTGGTCATTGCCGCGGTGGTGCAGTTCACCGAGATGGTGGTGCGCAAGGTCTCGCCCAGCCTCTACCAGATGCTCGGCATCTACCTGCCGCTGATCACCACCAACTGCGCCGTGCTCGGGGTGGCCCTGCTCAATGCCCAGTCCGGGCACGGCTTCGTGGAGAGCGTGGTCTACGGCTTCGGCTCGGCCCTGGGCTTCACCCTGGTGATGCTGCTGTTCGCCGGCATGCGCGAGCGCCTGGCCCTGGCCCAGGTCCCCGCGGCTTTCGCGGGGGTGCCCATAGCCTTCATCGCCGCCGGGCTCCTGTCGCTGGCCTTCATGGGCTTCGCCGGCCTGCCCACTCACTAGATCACTGCGGAGAGACAGCCATGATCCTCGCCATCGCCGCCGTCGCCGTCCTGGGGCTGGTCCTGGGGTGGCTGCTAGGGCTCGCCGGGCGCTACCTGAGGGTGGAGGGCAACCCCATCGAGGAAGAGGTCGTGGCCATGATGCCAGGCTCCCAATGCGGTCAGTGCGGCTACGCCGGGTGCGGGCCGGCGGCCGCGGCGGTCGCCGCCGGCCAGGCTCCCGTGACCCTCTGCCCCCCCGGCGGCAGGCTGCTCGCTGAGGCCCTGGCGGCCAAGCTCGGCGTCAGCGTCGACCTGTCCGGCGTAGCCGACAAGGTTCCAGCCATCGCCCACATCCACGAGGGACTCTGCGTCGGCTGCACCAAGTGCCTGAAGCGTTGCCCGACCGACGCCATCATGGGTGGCCCCAAGATGATCCACGCCGTCTTCGCCGACGCCTGCACCGGCTGCGAGAAATGTTTCGAGGTCTGTCCCACCGAGTGCATCGAGATGCGCCCGGTGACCGCGACCCTGTACACCTGGTACTGGCCCAACCCCGCACTGGCGGCCTAAGCAGCGGATCGACAACGGCGAACCCAAGATGAAACTCTTCAAGATCCGCGGCGGCGTGCACCCCCAGGACCGCAAGGGGCTCTCGGCCCACCTGGCCATCGAGGACCTGCCCCTGCCGCCGCTGCTGCACGTGCCCATGCAGCAGCACATCGGCGCCTTGGCTATCCCCGCGGTGCGTCGAGGAGAACGGGTGGCCAAGGGTCAACTGCTGGCCTACAGCCAGGGCATGGTGTCGGCCCCGGTGCATGCCCCGACTTCCGGGCGGGTCATGGGCATCGGCAGCTATCCGGCGCACCACGCCTCCGGGCTGTCGGTGCGCACCATCACCCTGCAGCCGGACGGCGAAGACCGCTGGTCGCCGGACTTGGAGGGTGTGCCAGACCCCTTCGCCCTGGAGCCGGACGAGATCGCGGCGCGGGTCTCCGCGGCCGGGATCGTCGGCATGGGCGGGGCCACCTTCCCCTCGGCGATCAAGCTCAACCTACGCAAGCGCTACGAGCTGCACACCCTGTTGATCAACGGGGCCGAGTGCGAGCCCTACCTAACTTGCGACGACCGTCTGATGCGCGAACAGGCCGACCAGGTACTGGACGGGGTGCGCATCATGGCCCACGCCTTGGGCGTGGAGCGGGTGCTGATTGCCATCGAGAACAACAAGCCCGAGGCCCAGGCGGCGATGTCGGGGGCGATCGAGCGGCTGGCGCGTACCGCGCCCCACGACAACATTCCCGCGGAGGGAACACGGGCCCAGCCAAAGATCGACGTGGCCAAACTGCCGACTCGCTACCCCATGGGCTCGGAAAAGCACCTGGTACAGGCGCTCACCGGGCGCGAGACCCCGGCCCGCGGCCTCACCGCCGACATCGGCGTGGTGGTCCATAACCCGGCCACCGCCTTTGCCGTCCACGAGGCCCTGCGCCTGGGCCGGCCCCTGGTGTCGCGAGTGGTCACGGTCACCGGCGGGGCCATTGCCAATCCGAAGAATCTGCGTGTCCCCTTGGGGACGCCCGTCAGCGCCCTGATCGATCACTGCGGCGGCTTCAAGGACGAACCCGTGCGGCTGGTCAGCGGCGGGCCCATGATGGGCCAGCCCCTGCCAAGCACCCGGGTGCCGGTGGTCAAGGGCAGCAACGGCGTTCTGGCCCTGAGCGCCGCCGAGGTCTTCGCCCGCGACCCCATGCCCTGCATCCGCTGCGCGAGCTGCGTCGGGGCCTGCCCCTGCGGACTGCTGCCGCTGGACATGGCGGCCCATGCCCGCGCCGGGAACCTGGAGGGGGCCGTCAAGCTGGGACTGATGGACTGCATTGCCTGCGGTTCCTGCTCCTACGTCTGCCCGGCCCACATCCCGCTGGTGCAGTACTTCAACTTCGCCAAGGGCGAGATGGCGGCCCGCGACCGCGCCAAGCAGAAGCAGGCCGAGACCAAGCGCCTGGCGGAGATCCGCACGGCCCGCATGGAGGCGATCATGCAGGCCAAGCGCGAGGCCATGGCGCGTCGCAAGCAGGAGGCCGCCGCGGCCAAGCTCGCACCGGCTCAGCCTCAGCCCCAGGCCGAGGAGGCGCATGCATGAGCAACGAGAGCCCCATCGCCGGGCCCTACGCCCACGCCCAGGTCAGCATCCGCAGCAGCATGACCCTGGTCATGCTGGCCCTGACCCCAGCAACCCTCTTCGGTCTCTATCAGTTCGGCTGGCCGGCCATCGCGCTCTTCGTCGTGACTGTGGGCAGCGCCTTTGCCTTCGAGGGCGCTGCCTTGTCCCTGTCCGGCCGCCCGGTGCGCCCTTTCCTGGGCGACGGGTCGGCTCTGCTCACCGGCTGGCTCCTGGCCCTGTCGCTGCCGCCCTTTGCCCCCTGGTGGATCGGCGTGCTGGGGAGCTTCATCGCCATCGTCATCGCCAAACAGGTGTTTGGGGGCCTGGGCCAGAACCTGTTCAACCCCGCCATGGTCGCCCGGGTCGCCCTGCTGATCTCCTTTCCGCTGGAAATGACCCGCTTCATCCCGCCCCATCCGCTGGGGTCCGACGGGGCGCCGACCCTTGCGACCGGGCTCGCCATGATCTTCGGAGGCCAGCCGCTGGACGCCCTGACCGGGGCCTCGGTGCTTGGGCACGTGCGTACCGAACTGGGCCGCGGCCACGATTTAGCCTCCGTTCTGGCCGACGCCTACCGCCCCCTGGACGCGGCGATCGGCACCGTCGCGGGGAGCATGGGCGAGACCTCGGCCCTGCTGCTGCTACTGGGCGGACTCTACCTGCTCGCGACCCGCATCATTACCTGGCAGATCCCGACCGCCATGATCGGGGCCCTGGCCCTGATCGCGACCCTGATGCACCTGATCGACCCGCTGCACTACCCGGACGCGTTCTACCACCTGGTGGGCGGTGCCACCCTGCTGGGTGCCTTCTTCATCGCGACGGACCCTGTGACCTCGCCGGTGTCGGTGCGTGGTCAACTGGTCTTTGGGGCCGGGCTCGGGGTGCTGGTCTATGTGATCCGCACCTGGACCGGCTATCCGGAGGGGGTCGCCTTCGCGGTCATGCTGATGAACGCGGCCACACCTGCCATCGACCGCTACCTGCGCCCGCGCATCTATGGGCGACGGCCCGACGGCCAGCCCCTGGGCCTGGAGGAGAAGGCGTGATCGACCTGGCGACCCTGCGCGACAACCTGCACTACCAGGGTCTGTCCCTGGGTGCGGTGGGCCTGGTCACCAGCGGCCTGCTTGCCCTGGCGGCGACCGCCACGGGTCCGTCCATCCAGGCCGCGGAAAAGCGCGACCTGATGGCTTCCCTGACCCAGGTCCTGCCCGGAGGCTTCGACAACGACCTGCTCGCGGACACCGTAGCGGTCGAGGGACCGGGGGGCGAGGTCACAGTCTACCGTGCCCGCCACGGCGCCACGATTGACGGGGTGGTGTTTAGGGTCAGCGGCCAGGGCTATGCCGGCGCCGTGGTCTGCCTGCTGGGGCTCGACCCCCAGGGGCGAATCCTCGGCGTGCGTGTCCTCAAGCACAGCGAGACGCCCGGGCTAGGCGACAAGATCGAGCCCGGAAAAAGCGACTGGATCGAGCGCTTCACCGGCAAGGCGCTCGGCAATCCGGCGCCCGAGCAATGGGCGGTCAAGAAGGACGGCGGCGACTTCGACCAGTTCAGCGGCGCCACCATCACGCCGCGGACCGTGGTCAAAGCCATCAAGGGCGGGCTGGACCTCTTCGCCAAGGAGAGGGACCGCATGCTGGGCGGCACTGCGCCCGCCACCGTTGCCGGTTCCGCCGGACCCGCGACGGGCACTGAACACCTGTAGAAACGCCCGGGAGCTCTCCGATGCACACCGACTATCCCCTGATCGCCCGCAACGGCCTCTGGGACAACAATGTCGTGCTGGCCCAGATGCTTGCCCTGTGCCCGACCCTGGCGGTTACGGGCAGCGCCACCAACGGGCTCGGCATGGGGCTCGCTACGACCGCCGTACTGACGGCGTCGAACGTCATCATCGCGTCGCTCCGCCACTTGATCAGCCCCCAGGTGCGCATCCCGGTCTACATCGTGCTCATCGCCACCCTGGTCACCCTGGTGGAGATGTCCCTCAACGCCTGGCTGCACGACCTGTACAAGGTGCTGGGGTTGTTCATCGCCCTGATCGTGGTCAACTGCGCAATCCTGGGTCGTGCCGAGGCCTTCGCCGCCAAGAACACCGTCGCAGCCTCCGCGGCGGACGGCCTGATGATGGGGCTTGGCTTCACGGGGGCCCTGGTAGTCATCGGGGCGGTGCGGGAGATCATCGGCAGCGGCACCCTGTTTGCCCAGGCGTCCCTGTTGCTTGGACAGGGCATGGCCTTTCTGGAGCTGACGGTCATCCCCCACTACCGGGGTTTCCTGCTCGCCATCCTGCCGCCCGGCGGCTTCCTGGCACTGGGCTTCATCCTAGCGGGCAAGCGGTTGCTCGACCGCCGCCTGGCCGAGGGCCGCAAGGCCGCCGCTCCCCGCGAGGCCATGGCATGAACGTCGGGGTCGCCTACGCCAACAAGTTCAAGCAGCTCTGGCTCAAGCTGGAGGTGCCTGACGGCAGCACCGTGCGCGAGGCCATCGATCGGTCCGGCCTGCTCGGCCAGTTTCCGGAGATCGACCTCGATGCCCAGGAGGTCGGCATCTTCGGCAAGATCGTCAAGCTCTCGACCCGGCTGAGCGATGGCGACAGGGTAGAGATCTACCGCCACATCACCGCGGACCCGGAGACCGTCGAGAGGCGGGATATCGACTAGCGGGCCGTGCGGGGATCGGCAGAACCGGCGCCGCGGATTAGCGACGAAAGAACCCTCGCTGCTGGAGGAAGCCGAGAATGTGCTCCCGTTTCTTGCCCTGCGTCGCCTGGGCGGTGGTCTCAGACCAATCGCTACGGCAGGCGTTGTTGTCTCGGGCGGCGTAGTAATCGGCCATGACGCGGTCGTAGTCGGCCATCCGCCCGGGCTCGGGGTCCCGGTAGCGGTCCTGGTGGAGCACCAGGTCCAGGGGCTGGCGCGGCTTGACCTCCGGCACCTCTGCTGGCCAGCCCAGACAAAGCCCAAACACCGGGGCCACCAGCTCGGGGAGCTGTAATTGCTCTACCACCGTCTCGGGATCGTTGCGCAGCCCGCCGATGTAGACCCCTCCAAGACCAAGCGATTCGGCCGCAATCAGGACGGTCTGGGCCATCAGGGCCATATCCACCACTGCCGTCACGCTATGTTCTGTCCAGCCCTCCAGCGCCCCCATGCCGCGCTCCCGGCAAGCCCTGTCCACCCGGCGAAGGTCTGCGCAAAAGACCAGAAACTCCGCGGCCTGCTCGATCCACGGCTGGTTGCCGGCGGCTCGGGAAATGGCCGAGCGCGACGAGGGACGGGTCACGCGAATCACGGAATAGGCCTGGATGAAACCGGAGCTGGCCGCACCTTGTCCGGCCCGGAGCAGGGTTGCGAGCGTCTCGGCGGAGATGGGTTCGCCGGAATATCGTCGTATAGATCTATGGCTGGTCAGCAATCGAATTATGGTGCTCTCGGAAGTCTGGTCCATGGGGTCTGGCTCGCTGGTGAGACGGACCCCAAGATGGGGTCGGCTAGCCCGCTTCCACCTTCCTGTCGCGGATCAGCTCGATCCCGCCCCCATCCGCCACCGCGGACTCGTCTACCAGAGCGCCGCTGACCCCAGCGATGGACGGCAGGTCGAACATGGTCCGCTGTAACAGCCCTTCGAGCACGCTGCGCAACCCCCGCGCCCCGGTGCCGCGGGCCATGGCCTTGCGGGCGACGGCGGTCAGTGCCTCGGGGGTGAACTCCAGGCTGACACCTTCGAAGGAGAAGAGCTGCTGGTACTGGCGCACCAGGGCGTTGCGCGGCTCGGTGAGGATGCGCACCAGGGCCGCCTCGTCCAGGTCGTGGAGGGCGGCTATGACCGGAAAGCGGCCGATGAACTCCGGGATGAGACCGAAGTGGCGCAGGTCGTCGGGGTGCGTCTCAGCGTAGATCTTGGCGTTGTCTGCAGCCTCGTCGTCCTTGGGCGGCTCGGTATGGAAGCCGATGCCGCTGCGGCCAGGCTTGAGCCTGCGGGCGAGCACGCGCTCCAGCCCGGCGAAGGCCCCGCCGGCGATGAACAGGATGTTGCGGGTGTCGATCAAGGGCGCCTCTCCGGACTCCTTGCGGCCCTTCTGGGAGACCTTGACCTGGGTCCCCTCCACCAGCTTGAGCAGGGCCTGCTGGACCCCCTCGCCGGAGACGTCGCGGGTACCATGGGCGCTTTCGCCCTGGCGGGCGAGCTTGTCGACCTCATCGATGTAGACCATGCCCCATTGGGCCACCTCGCGGTTGCCCTCGGCGACGTCGAGCAGCCGCGCCAGGATGCTCTCCACGTCCTCGCCCACATAACCGGCCTGGGTCAGGGTGGTGGCATCGGCGATGACGAAGGGCACCCCGACGATACGCGCCAGGGTGCTGGCCAGCAGGGTCTTGCCCGTGCCCGAGGGGCCGAGCAACAGAATATTGGACTTGTCGATCTCCACCCGGTCGCCCTCGTCCAGCCGTCGCTGCGGGTTGTCCGCCTGGGCGGCAAGGCGCTTGTAGTGGTTGTAGACGGCCACCGCCAGGGTCTCCTTGGCCGCCTCCTGGCCGATCACGTAGCGGTCGAGGCTATCCTTCAGTTCCCGTGGCTTGGGCGTGGTCTTGAGGGGGGAGGAGAGGACGCGTTTGCGTCCCCAGCTCGACACGACCTGGTGGGCGAGGGTCACGCAGGACTCGCAGATGTGCCCGTCCATGCCCGCGATCAGCGGGGTGTCGGCAGATTGGTTTACCCCGCAGAAGGAGCAATGGTGCGTGCCGCTGTCATTCATGCGCAGACTCCAGACGGTTGTGCCTGTCCCACCGGGCTTGGCTCCGGGCCAGTCGGTCCGGTTGCCGAGCTGCGCAGCTCGGCGATCCATGCCTTCTGGCAGTTGCGTCGCTGGCGCTCCGCGACCAGGGTCTCGACCTGGGGGCGGATCTTGGAGAAGGGTGGTGCCAGCTCCGGGTGAATCTTTTCGCACCACAGCAGGTGAAATCCCAGCTCGCTACCAACGATACCGCTAACCCCGCCTTCCGGCAGGGAAAACAGGGCAGCGTCCAGCGCCGGGTAAAGCTGACCGCGCACGACGGTGCCTAAGCGCCCGTCGTCCATGGCGCTCGGGCATTCGGAGTGGCGGCGCGCCAGGGCGGCGAAGCGCTGCGAGCGTCCGCCCAGGCGCTCGGCCAGTTGTTCGGCGCGAGCCCGTGCCTTGTCCGGGGTGTTCTCGGGAAAGTCCTCGTTCACGGTGATGAGGATCTGGCGCACCGTCCGCCGTTCCGGCTGAGTGAAGCGGTCGCGGTGCAGCTCGTAGAAGAGCCGGAAGTCCAGGTCCCCGAGGCTGGGCGCGCGGGCGGCGACCTTGGCCAGGATGGCGTCGAATGCCAGTTCCCGGCGCAGGGCGGCGCGCAGGCCATCCTCGTCGAGACCATTGCGCGCGAGGTCCTCGCGCATCTCCACCGGGTATGCATAGCGTCCCGCAATTTCCGCCAGGGCGGCATCCAGATGGTCTTCACCGATCACCAGACCGCGGGACTCCGGGGCGGCCAGGACCAGCTCCTCCAGCTCGAAGGTCTTGTGGGCCTGGCGCCGCGCCTGGTCGAGCTGCTCGGGGTTCAGCGACGAGGGATTGCGCTGGAAGCGCTCCTGGGCCGCTCTCAGCAGGTGGTAGCCGTATTCGGCCGGGCGCCCCGCGAGGGAGTCAATCATGGTTCGGTGCCCTCCGGACGCGGGGCAGGACGGGTGTCGGCATGGGAAAGGGTGGTCCCCCCGGCGGACGACGGGGCCGACGGTTCGAGGGCGGTCTCCGGCACTTGGAGGACTCGGTCTCCCGGGAAGTAGATGTGATAGGAGAAGATGCCGTCGCCCTCGGGAATGACTTTGATCACCTCCCCAACCTGGCCGCGTTCCACCAGGACGCGGCCCTGTGAACCCAGGCGAACCCGGGTGGCGACCTTCTGGCGGAACTCGAAACGGCTCGATGTCCAGGGCACGTCTGCCGGCTGGAGTTCTTCCTCGCGGCAGCCGACCATGCGCTCGGCCTCCAGGAAGTGAACCGAGTAGATGAGCTGATCCTGCAGGAAGGTACCCACGTCGTGCACGTAACCCACGCTGCCCCGGGGCACCAGCAGGGTGCCGGTCTCTTCGCCCGGGAAGGTCCCGTCGTTGCGGACGTTGCGGATCACCCGCACCGCCTCGCCATACTCGAACTTAGGCAGCACTGCCGAGCTGTCCCGTGAGGTCGCTCAGGGCGACGGAGGCGGTGCGCGGTTCGTTCATCCGAAAGACCCGGAAGACCTTTTCCGTGCGCGCATCGGAACTGACGAAGTCCCGATAGGCGCCGAGGAGCAGGTCGGCATAGAGGGCGTGCCGCTCGGACCGGTCGGTCGGTTCCTCCTCCACCTGGGCGAGGTAGTCATGGAAGCGCTGCAGGATATGCAGGCGGTTGACATGCACCACGGACTGGTCGTAGGGAACCTTGAAATAGTTCAGGAAGTCCTCGGCGCTGGACAGTTCTTCGAGGTCGAGATCGGTGTGGCTCATGGTTTGCTCCTGGTCGTTGGGTGCTTGATGGTGCGGCGGCTCGTGGTCTGTCAGGTCCTCAGAACCCGCACATTGCCGCCGGTGTGCTCGAATTGCTCTTCCAGGACCCGGCCGCGCGCCAGGGACAGCAGCTCCGTCAGGCCCAGCCGGTCGCTGGTGTCCAGGCTGGCGAGCTTCTCCAGGCGCTCCAGGGCACCCTGTGCGTCGCCGAGCCTCAGGCAAAGGTATCCGGCCCCTTTGATCGCCAGGAGCAGGAAGCGGGTCAGGCTCATGGAGGCAAGTACGGCCGGCCCCAGGGCGTTGGCATCTATGGCGCGCCAGTCCGGCCCAACGCCCAGGCGCTGGGCGGTCAGGGCAATGGCCCGTTCGGCCACGAGCAGGGACTCGGTATAGCGGTGGCGGTAGTAGAAATAGCGATACAGGGCGACCAGGACGGTCAGGTGCTCGGGCTCCAGGAAATAGGCACGCAGCAGGCAGTGTTCGGCGGCGTCCTCCCCGTAGCTCGCCGCCGCCTGCTGCAACAGCAAGTCGGTGTCCGGCTGGAGGGGCTGGTCGAAGTACATGGCCTCGCCTTGGAAGTCCAGCAGGTCCATGAGTCTCAACCCTCCACGTTGAGGACCGCGTTCGGCTCGCAGACCAGGCGTGCGTCGCATCGGCGGCACTCGTCGGCGGGTTCGGTTCCACCTGGGATGCAGCCATGGGTTCCGACCCGCTGCTCCAGCAAGTGGATGCGCTCCAGTAGGCAGGCGATAGCACCGGCCACCGGGTCCGGGATCAGGTGATGATCAAGGTCGATGCCCTGGGGGTTGGCGCCCTGGACAGGAGCGCGGCGGGTCTGCACCACCTTGCCGGGGATGCCAACTACGGTGTGCCCCTCAGGCACGTTTCCGATCACCACGGAGTTGGCCCCGACCCTGGAGTGGGCACCCAGGGTCACAGGGCCCAGCACCTTGGCCCCTGCGCCCACCACGACCCCGTCGCCGAGGATCGGATGCCGCTTACCCTTGCGCCAGGAGGTACCGCCGAGGGTGACGCCGTGATACAGGGTCACATCGTCGCCGAGCTCGGCCGTCTCGCCGATGACCACGCCGCTGCCGTGATCGATGAAGAAGCGCAGCCCGATGGTCGCTCCCGGGTGGATGTCGATGCTGGTCCAGACCCGGGCTAAGTAGGAGATGAAGCGCGGCCCCCAGCGCCAGCCGCGCACCCAAAGGGCATGCGCGATGCGGTAGAGGAAGATGGCGTGCAGGCCCGGGTACGTGGTCAGCACCTCGAAGTGAGTGCGCGCCGCCGGATCGCGATCGAAGACGCAGTCCACGTCCTGCCGCATGCGCGCCCAGAAACCCGGCGCGGGGGCCTGTTCCAAGATCGCCTCAGTCATGGCCGCCGCCTCCGGGGTTGGTATGGACAAAGGGCCTCATTGCAGCGGTGCCTCGACATCCGGGTGGCCGATCTCGCGCAGGAAACCGAGCAGGTCCCCGGAGCGCGGGGGCCGTTTGGACCTTGTCACGAAGCCCCGCACCAAGGGCAGCACCAGCCCCGCTTGCTCCAGATCGAGATCCAGGTGCAGCAGGTCGGCATAGGCTCGGCGAACCGCCCCCCGCCCGGAATGCTTGCCGAGCACCAGCCGGTGGCCGCGGCCCATCTCGGCGGGGTCCACGCCCTGGTAGTTCAGCAAGTCCTTGAGCAGGCCATCCACATGAATGCCGGCCTCGTGGGTGAAGGCGCCGTCTCCGACCAGGCTCTTCTGCCAACCGACGGGACGCCCCGAGGCGCTGGCGACTAGGCGCGACAGGCCTTCGAAGCGGGACAGGTCTACCCCGGTCCGAACGCCGTGCAGGTGCTTGAGCCCCATGACCACCTCTTCCAGCGCGGCATTGCCGGCCCGCTCGCCCAGGCCGTGGACCGTGGTGTTCAGGTGCGTCGCCCCGCCACGCGCCGCCCCCAAGGTGTTGGCGGTGGCCAGGCCCAGGTCGTCGTGGGCATGCATCTCGATTTCCAGGTCGCACAGGGCGCGCAGATCCCGGATACGCTCAAAGACGGCGAAGGGGTCCAGCACGCCGAGGGTGTCTGCAAAGCGCAAGCGCTGGGCACCGGCCTGCTGGGCAGCCTCGGCCACCAGCCAGAGGAACTCTGGGTCCGCTCGGGAGGCATCCTCTGCCCCGACGCAGACCTCCAGCCCCAGGTCCAGGGCCGCCGGCACCTGGCGCTCGATCTGGGCCAGGACCCAAGACCGATCACGCCCCAGCTTGCGGGCGATCTGCTGGTCGGAGATCGGGATGGACAGGTCCACCAGATCCACGCCGAGCCCGGCGCAGTGGGCCAGGTCATCGGTGCGCATCCGCGTCCAGGCCATGAGGCGAGCCGAGAGATTCAGGTCCACCACCGCCCGGATGGACTCGCGCTCCTCCTCGCCCATGGCGGGGATACCCACCTCCAGCTCTGGGATGCCCAAGGCGTCCAGGCCGCGTGCGATGGCGAGCTTCTCGTCCAGGGAGAAGGCCACCCCAGCGGACTGCTCCCCGTCCCGCAGGGTGGTGTCGTTGATGGCGATCTTGGCGTTGTCGGTCGTCATTGGCGGCCTCCCGATGTGTTACCGAAAGGCAAAGCAATCCCCAGGCCAACTGGATTGGACCCCAAACGATCAGTGGGTTAGATGAGTACGCGACTGGATTTGATAGGTTTGCGACAAGCCTCTAGGAGGGGCTGTCACACAGGCAACGGGGAGAGGCTGCCATCCCAAGCCATGGCTATACCTGTCGCGCGTCGGTTCTTCGATTCAAGGTTCAATCTTTTCCAGCACCAACACACCCTTACTGACGACTGAAAACTGACAACTTCCCTGAATAAGAACTCGTTCCGTATCTCCGTTCCCCCGAAAAGGCGCCGCCGGACGCGACGGGCATCTAATGCGTGCACTCCATTTGTACAACAGGGAACACCGCGATGCTTGAGGTCAACGTCAGCGAGTTGCGCAGGCACCTGCCCGCCTATCTGGAGCGGGCCGAGTCTGGTGAGGAGATCCTGGTCAACCGTCGTGGTCGGGTCGTCGTCAGGCTGTCTGCGGCAACAGGGCCGCGGGCGGCGGCGAAGCAACGTCTGGCCGCCTTGCGTACCCACGCCCGGGTCGGCGACGTCGTGACGCCGATCGACGCTGACTGGACTGCGGCGGAACGATCCTGTTGGACACCTGTACTCTGATCTTCGACGCACTGACCCCAAAGCGCCTGAGCCCTCGGGCGAGGCAGGCATTGGAGCATGGCGAGGCGGAGGCGACCCTGTCTTGTGCAGATATCACCCTGTGGGAGATCGCGATGCTGGTTGGCAAGGGGCGACATGATCCGGGAGTAGACAGCGCCACCTTCTGGCGCTTGGCCCTGGATGCTCGCGGGGTGCTGGTGCTCCTAATCACATCGGAGATCGCGTGCACTTCCATCGACATCGATCTGCCCCATGGCGACCCCGCCGAACGCCTCATGGCCGCGACCGCGAATGCCTATGGGGCCGTACAGCGACGATAAGCTGCGTGAGAGTTCCGCCATCGAAACCCTGTGGTGAGCCGGTTACCTGGATGATGCAAGGTGGCATCAACCGCAGAGCCACTTCTGCCCCGTAGGCCCAAGCAATTCGCCCCCACT
>CAZFZB010000021.1:0-28932 GCA_964523415.1 uncultured Chromatiaceae bacterium
TCCCCAGCCAATCCGGTCAACCTGTCGGGTGAGACATGAAAAAATACCTGAATCCCGCCACACTCCTTCTGACCTTAATAGTCTGGGGTCTCGCTGGCGCCCTCTTTGGGGGTCTATTCTCAGCTCTATTCGGACTGCTGATATCGAACGGTTTGGCGGTATGGCAGGCGGGTCTGTTGGCTAGTCTGATCGCGGCGGTTACCACCAGCACCTTTTACAGTTCCATGCCGGTTGCCCTGGCTGGCAGCATGGCCGGGGTACTCGGCTCCGTCGGTACCCTGATGGCAATCGGGAATGGGGTGAGCCTCCCCCTCATCGCGGGTCTGGCTGGGGCCGTTGGGCTTGTGGCTGGCATCCTTTATGGCTGGTTGAATCAGGGCGGAGAGCGGCCCTTGGCGGAAAGCCTGACGGGCTTGTTCTGTGGCCTGGTAGTGGGGGGAATCCTTTCCCTGGTGCTGGCATGGCAGGGTGCTCCCCTGGGAATGGGTTTCATGGCGGCGGGGATCGTCGCAGGGGTAGGGGGCCTCTTCCAGGTTACCGAACGCTTCCTGGTAAGTCATATCGTCCGTTGGTGCCCGCATCTCATATCCGCCCCCCTGGTCGCTGGTGTCATCGCCGCTGTGGTAGGGTCTGGCGTTTGGGTAATGACAGGGGCTACGGAAATGGGGCTCATCTTCAGCAAGGGTCTGGAAGAAGCCCTAAGCGGGGTACCTAGCGGCCTATTCGGGGGCATGATAGGTGGGGCCGTCATCAGCATGCTGCTTGAACTCCTTGGTGCCCACCTCGAGGAGCATGAGCAGGCGGTTTGATCGAGTCGGGGCATCCCTGCCCCCTGACCTGCATCCGCGTGTAGGTACTTATACCCCCGACGGCAACCCTGCCAAGGCCATGGCGACCTCGTCCTCCTCATAGATCAGATCCTGGAGCTTCCCCTCCAGATAATCGGTATAGGCCTGCATATCGAAGTTGCCGTGACCGGAGAGCATGAAGAGGATGGACTTGGACTCCCCGGTCTCGCGGCACTTCTCCGCCTCGTCGATAGCGGCGCGCACGGCGTGGTTGGACTCGGGGGCGGGAACTATGCCCTCGGCCTTGGCGAACTGGATCCCGGCGGCGAAGCATTCGAGTTGGTTGTAGGCCCGCGGTTCTAAGTAGCCCAGTTTGGCCAGGTGGCTGACCTGGGGGGCCATGCCGTGGTAGCGCAGTCCGCCGGCGTGGAAGCCGGGGGGGACGAAGGTGGAGCCCAGGGTGTACATCTTGACCAGAGGGGTCAGGTGGGCGGTGTCACCGAAGTCGTAGGCGAACAGGCCCTTGGTCATGGTCGGGCAGGCCGACGGCTCCACGGCGATGAAGCGCATCTTGCCTCCTTCACGGAGTTGCCTTCCCAGGAAGGGAAAGGCGAGTCCGGCGAAGTTGCTGCCCCCGCCCACACAGCCGATGACCATGTCCGGCTGATCTCCGGCCATCTCCATCTGGCGCATGGCCTCAAGACCGGTGACCGACTGGTGCAGCAGGACGTGGTTGAGTACGCTCCCCAGGGCGTACTTGGTGTCGGGACTTGTGGCAGCGACCTCTACCGCTTCGCTGATGGCGATCCCGAGGCTACCGGTGCTGTCCGGGTGCTCGGCGAGGATGGCGCGGCCTGACTGGGTGGTGTCGCTGGGGCTGGCGATGCAGGTTGCCCCGAAGGTCTCCATGAAGGCCCGGCGGTAGGGCTTCTGGTGATAGCTCACCTTGACCATGTAGACCAGGATCTCAATTCCGAAGAAGGACCCGGCCAGGGCTAGCGATGAGCCCCATTGACCGGCACCGGTCTCGGTGGCGATGCGCTTTACCCCTTCCTCCTTATTGTAGAAGGCCTGGGGGATGGCGGTATTGGGCTTGTGGCTGCCGGCGGGGCTGACCCCTTCGTACTTGTAATAGATCCTGGCCGGGGTCTGTAAGGCCTTTTCCAGACGTCTGGCCCGAAACAGGGGGGAGGGGCGCCATTGGCGGTAGACCTCGCGTACGGGCTTCGGGATCTCGATCTCGCGCTCGGCACTCATTTCCTGCTCGATGACCGCCCTGGGGAAGATGACCGCCAGGTCGTCTGGCCCAATGGGCTGCTTGGTGCCTGGGTGGAGTACCGGGTCGAGCGGTACCGGCAAGTCGGCGTTAATGTTGTACCAGGACTTGGGCATGTCCTGCTCTGCGAGCAGGTATTTGACATTGTCGGACATGGGCGGCCAGAACCTCTCCTTTAGGCTGGGATCTTGATCGCGAGGTTGATCGCGAGGGTGACACCCGAGCGATCTAGGCCCAGGCTAAAGCTAGTTTGCCAGTTTCTGGGTCGGGCTTAAATGGGAGTTTGAATTTTGACCTGGGTTCGGGTGCCCGCTCGCTCCCTCCCCCCCTGGCCAGCCCGCCAAAATGTTTCGGGAAGCAGGGACCTCGGGCATGTTAAGATAAATTTTTCCACCCGGTACGCTAATAAAACCACGAGGTTGTCGTCATGTCGGATGATTTGAAGAACCCTGAATTTGTGGAATATCGTGGTCAGCAGGTCAAGCTGACGGAGCTGCTGGACGATTACCGTAGCATGCGCAATAAGTTAGCGCAGAGCAAAAGTGAAAACCGCAGCGCCGTGGTGCGCCGGCGCCAGGAAAAAAGCCTCAAGCCCTACCAAGCCGAGTTGATCCGGCTCCAGAAGTATCTGGAAGAAACCAAGACGCGCTTGATCATCGTTTTCGAAGGTCGGGACGCGGCGGGCAAGGGTGGTACCATTCGCCGCGTTACCCGCTATATGAATGAGAAACGTTATCGTCTCGTCGCTCTCGGCAAACCCACTGAGGAACAGCGTCACCAGTGGTTTTTCCAGCGTTACGTAGCGCAATTCCCCACCGGAGGGGAGGTGGTGCTCTTTGATCGTAGTTGGTACAACCGCGCCGTGGTGGAGCCCATCTTTGGCTTCTGCTCCGAACAGGAGTACCAGAATTTCATGTACGGGGTGGTGGGCTTTGAGAAGGATCTGGTACGCCAGGGCACCATTCTGGTCAAGCTCTATTTTAGCGTCACTAAGGATGAGCAGGCTCGTCGTTTCGAGCGGCGCAAGACGGACCCTCTGCGTCAGTGGAAGCTGTCCGAGATCGACGCCCAGGCTCAAGACCGATGGGATGACTTCACCCGCCAGAAGTACGAGATGATCAAGCGTACCCATGCGGCCCATGCCCCCTGGACCATCATCCGCTCCAATAATAAATTCCGCGCCCGCATCAACGCCATGAAGGTGATTCTGAACTCAGTACCTTATGAGCGTCTTAACAAAGAACTGGATTTTGTGCCTGACCCCGAGATCGTCATATCCGGTGCCCGGGAGTTGGAGATCATGGAGGCCCAGGCCCTCCGCGAGGGACGATTCACCGGTTAAACGCTGGACGGGCCAGCCCATACGATAGGCCGGCCTGTCGGGATGATGCTCCTTGAATTCCCTCCGCACCACCCTTTCATGATTGAAGGTCCCTTTGCAACCCAGCCAGGGCGGCGCTATCCCACGGGGGCGACCGTTGAGGCCAAGGGGGTTAATTTTTCCATTTATAGTCGTCACGCTACTGGCGTCGAACTGCTGTTGTACGAGCGCCACGACAGCCCCGTACCCTTCCAGATCATCCGGCTGGATCCTGAGATCCATCACACCTTTTTCTACTGGCATCTGCTGGTGTTGGGGCTGCCGACTGGTGTCCATTTTACTTGGCGCATGGAGGGACCCAAGGATGCGCGTGCACGAGGCTTATGCTTCGATTCCAGGGTGGAACTTCTTCAACCCTGTGCACGGGCGGTCAATATGGCCGATTGGGATCGATGGCGTCGTCTGCGGGAGGGGGTGTTACCCCATGATTCCCCTCGGGCGATGGTCATTGATGATGACTATGACTGGCAGGGGGACATACCCTTGCACCTGCCGCCCGAGGATATGGTTATCTATGAATTGCATGTGGGCGGTTTCACACGCCACCCCTCCTCGGGCGTGCAGTACCCGGGCACCTTTCAGGGGCTGATCGAAAAGATTCCTTATCTCCAATCCCTCGGCATTACCCACGTCGAGTTGATGCCGGTCATGGCCTTCGATGAGCAGGATGTGCCTCCCGGTGTGCGTGATCTCGGCCTCAGCAACTACTGGGGCTACAGCACGCACAGCTTCTATTCCCCGCATCCGGGCTATTGCGTCACCCCCGAGGTCGGAACCCACCGCGATGAATTCCGGGACATGGTCAAGGCCCTCCATCGGGCGGGGATAGGCGTTATCCTGGACGTCGTATTCAATCATACGGCCGAGGCTGGGGCAGATGGGCCCGTCCTTAATTTCAAGGGCTTTGGCAACGAGACCTTCTACTTGCTCGACAGTATTGACAAGAGTCGTTACCTGGACTTTACCGGCTGCGGGAATACGATCAACGCCAATCACCCCTTTGTGTCCCGCTTCATCATAGATTGCCTGGAGTATTGGGTGCGAGCCATGCATGTCGATGGATTTCGCTTCGATTTGGCCAGTGCCCTGGCGCGTGGCGAGGACGGTCAGCCATTGCCCAATCCACCTCTACTCTGGGGCATAGAATTTTCGGATGTGTTGGCCCATACCGAGATCATCGCCGAGGCTTGGGATGCCGCCGGCCTTTACCAGGTCGGTACCTTCCCCGGTTACCGTTGGATGGAGTGGAACGGACGCTATCGCGACAGTGTGCGGCGCTTCATCCGGGGCGAGGGTGGCCTTATTGGCGAGGTTGCCAGCCGTATTACCGGCAGCAGCGACCTATACCAGGCCAATCTGCGCCTGCCGATCAATAGCATCAACTTCGTCACCTGTCATGACGGTTTCACCCTCTGGGATTTGGTCAGTTATGACCATAAACATAATGAGGCTAATGGTGAGGCCGCCCGGGATGGTAGCGATGACAATCTGAGTTGGAATTGCGGCGCTGAAGGTGAGACTCAGGATGAAAGGATTCTTGCCCTACGCAGACGTCAGGCCCGCAACCTCATGGCCATCCTCTTTCTCAGCCAGGGTATCCCTATGATGCTGGCAGGAGACGAGGTATTGCGCACTCAGGGCGGTAATAACAATGCCTGGTGTCAGGACAATCCAAGCAGTTGGTTCGACTGGGCCCTGGTAGAGACTCATGCCCCGATGCGTCGTTTCATCACGGGGCTGGTGGCACTGCGTAAGCGCCACCCAAGCCTGCGGCGCCGGCGTTTCCTGACCGGCCACCCACGCCAGGAGGGTGCCAGACCAGACATCACCTGGCAAGGAGCTGATGGCCAGCCCCCTGACTGGGGGGCGCCGGGTGGCACTTGTTTGGGTTTCACCCTCGCCAGGGTCGAGCCAGATGAGGCTGATCTCTGCGTCTTTCTCAACATGGGTGATGAGGGCCGACGATGCCGTCTCCCCAGTCTTCCTGATCGCAACTGGAACCTGGTTCTGGACACGGGCCGAGACCTGGGCGTGGAACTAGTGAAACCCCAGGAGCAAGTGCCCTGGAATGGCGATGACATCCATCTTGAACCCCATAGCCTGGTGGTTATGGAGGGACGCTGAGGAGTCCACCGGGGTAGGGTGGGCAGTCAGCTAGTCGTATTGGACTCAAAGGGGCGAAATCCCTCGTTTGCTGAGCTAAAATCCGATCTTTATCGCTGCCGGTCATGGGCGCCGGCGCTTACGCCAGTAGCGGGTGCGTACCATGATCGCTATCTTCCATTCCATGCGATCGCGCGGGCAAAGCCGGAATGCCTGAGACGCCCAAGGATGACTGGGGGCCGGATCGGCTCCGCGAGGTGGCGGCGGGGATTGAGCGGGAGTTCCCCCTTTCATCCCGTCGCACCCTGCTCAGTCTTTTTGACATCGATCCCGATCAGCTTCAGGCCCAGTGGCAGGTGGAGTCGGGGCAACTGGCGCTGGTTCTGGGAGCCTTCCCCCTTGGGTTGCAGGGTATCCACCAGCGTCTGCGGCTGTTGCGGGAGGATGCTGGGCGTCTTGAGGTCGCCGCCCTGACCCTGCCTGCTGGTGAGCTGGATGCTCAGGGCGTGGCCCGTTTCTTGGTTAGCGGTGGCCCTGGCGTCCTCTACCGGGCCGAACTAGGCCTCGCTACCCCGGAGGGCGGTTGGATTTTGTTGACAAGATCCAATTTGGCGACCTTACCCCCGCGGCCGCCGCAGGCCAAAGCAACTCCGCCCTTGGTTTCCGGTGGCGACCAGAGGGCGGACCAGCACCTGCCAGTGCCAACCCGAACTCAAGGTAAAGATGGGCTATCCCCTCCTGGGGACCCAACTTTGGAGGACAGGGGACGGGTGCTAGAGCCTGAATTTCCCCTGCCTTCGGCTTGGTCCCGCCCCATTGAGAATGCCGGCTCCAGGCGCCCTGACGTGCATCAGTCCCGGTTGGCCACTAATCCCAGGATTCAGCCATTGGTCATTGCCCGAAACCCCAGACCAGTGTCAGGTCACCACCCAAGAGAGAGGGGGGTGGCGCCGCCATCGATGGAGCCGTCAGAGATCCTGTCGGAATCAATGGCCCCGGAAAATTGCCGGGATATTCCTAACCCCGCGACCTGCTCTTCCCTTAGTTCTCCTTCCAGCCCTGGCTCTGGTACCACTTCTCCGGGTTCTGTCGCGGGAACCTGGGAAGATCTGGGCCGTCAGGGCCCCGCCGCACGTTATTGGCTTTTTGCATACCCATCCGCTAAACCAAGTCCCACTTCCCCTTTCTCTCTCAATCCGGACCTCCTTCCAGATAGGCTGTGACCCCCCCCGCTCAACTGGCGCTGGTGCTACACGCCCATCTGCCCTATGTCCGCCATCCGGAAGCCTTGCGCACCTTAGAAGAGAATTGGTTGCATGAGGCCATCGCCGACTGTTATTTGCCACTGCTGGAGATCTTGGGGGCCGCGCAGGCGCGGGGCAGCTACTGCCGTCTGACCCTGTCCCTTTCTCCGACTCTATTGTCCATGCTAGCAGACCCGAGCCTGCCAGAGCGGTTTCTCGATTATCTGGATCGCCGTCTGCGGTTATGTGCGAGTGAACTCACTCACTCGTCTGATTCGGATCGTCTGCGACTCACGCTCTGGTATCAGCGCCTTTTCATGGCACGACGGCATCAGTTTCTTGAGGAGTTGGGTGCTGATCTCATCGGCGCCTGGGCGCGCTTGTGCGACAGCCACCAGGTGGAATTGATCACCACGGCCGCTACCCATGGTTACCCTCCACTGTTGCGTTCACATCCGGGTGCCGTCCCTGGCCAATTCCGGGTAGGTCGGGATACCTTCACTGCCCTGGTGGGCCGTCCACCCACGGGTTTCTGGTTGCCCGAGTTTGGCTATTTTCCCGGCTTGGAATTTGAGATTGCGGCCGCGGGATATGACTACAGCCTCGTCGAGGCCCATGGGTTCCATCAGGGACAACCCCGCCCGCCCCAGGGGGTCTATGCTCCGGTGCTGACGGGTGGGGTTGCCTTCTTTGGCCGTGACCCCGACTCGGCCCGTGAGGTATGGAGTCGCGAGGTCGGATACCCGGCTCATCCCGATTACCGGGAGTATTACACCGACCTGGGATTCTCCGCCTCGCGGGAGACCCTGGCCGATTTCCTGCCCCCGGGTGTGGATGCAGGCCCCACCGGCATCAAATATCACCGGATCACGGGTCGGGTGGGACCCAAGGAACTCTATGACCCCGAGCGTGCTGTCCGTCGAGCGACCGAGGATGCACGTTGCTTCGTTGTCAAACGCCGCCAGCTTCTGGCCCGACTGCCGGCGGAGGCACGACCCCCCGTCATCGTTGCCCCCTTCGACGCGGAACTCTTTGGCCATTGGTGGTATGAGGGCCCTTGGTTTCTGGATGCCCTCATCCGGGAAATCGATAGCCAGAAGGACCTGGTGATGGTCAGCCTGGGGCAGCATCTCGCGGCTTATGGCCCCGCTGGTTCCTGCCGCCTTGCCGCATCCAGTTGGGGCGAGGGTGGCTATAATGGCACCTGGCTGAGGCCTGAGACCGCTTGGGTTCATCTGCAGTTACAACAGGCGGCGGTTGAATACCAGTCCTTGTTAACTAACCATGGGACTGAGCCAGCGGCTAGTCTGAAGGGGCGTCTGTTGCGCCAGGCGGCGCGATCCCTGCTGCTTGCCCAGGGTTCGGATTGGACCTTCCACCTGGGCCGTGGCGGTGGCGGCACCTATGCCGAGGCCCGGTTGCGAGCACACCTGTCACGGTTCGCCTTTCTTGCCGATGCCTTGGAGCAAGATCTGGATCCGGGCGATCGCTTGGTGGGTCTGGAATTGATGGATGGCATCTTTCCCGATCTGGATCCGGGTCACTTCGGCTAACCCCTTATCCCCAGAGGTACCTGTTTGTGTATATCGTCATGGCCAGCGCCGAATGCGCCCCGGTGGCCAAGGTCGGTGGCTTGGGGGATTTCGTCCATGGGCTGGCCCGGGAACTGGTGCAAGCGGAACACCGGGTCGAGGTGTTGCTACCAAAGTACGATTGTCTGGTCCTGGATGCGGTCGAAGGATTGCGCAAGGCCTACTCTGATCTCTGGGTGCCCTTTTACGAGAAAGGATATCTCTGCGATCTGTATCAGGGTCAGGTGGATGGCCTCGACTATTGGTTTATCGATCCCCATTCACCCCAGGAATTCTTCAACCGGGGTGTTATTCACGGTGAGCCGGACGATGTGGATCGCTTTACCCTTTATGCTAGGGCTCTTATGGAGTTTCTTTACCAGTCCGGCCGGCACCCGGACGTCATCCACTGCAATGATTGGCACACTGGGCTCATTCCGGTTCTTCTGTACGAGATCTACCAGGACTTGGGCATGGACCAAACCCGGGTCTGCTATACCTTGCATAATCTGGGATACCAGGGGTGGGTTGGGGAATACATTCTGCATCAGGCGGGTTTGGACACCCAGCGCCTCATGACTCAGGATCGGTTGCGTGACCCCAGCAACCCCCATACCGTCAATTTGATGAAGGGAGGTATCGTCTTCAGCAATCATGTCATCACGGTGTCACCCCGCTATGCCTGGGAGATACAGTACACCGCGCAGGGTATGGGCTTGCAGGAGATTTTGCGCTGGCATAGCCACAAGTTCAGCGGCATCCTCAACGGCATCGACTTTGATGTTTGGAATCCCCTGACTGATAACCGCATCCCTTACCCCTTTGGTCCGGAGAGCCTGCCAGACAAGGCCCGCAACAAGCAGGCCCTACGTCAGCGCCTGGGTTTGGTCGAGGCCTCCAAGCCCCTCATCGCCGTAATCAGCCGGCTGGACGCCCAAAAAGGGGTGGAACTGATTCGCCATGCCATCCTCCACGGCCTGGAACGGGGGGGCCAAACGGTACTGCTGGGCACCGCTCAAGACCCGCTTCTGGATACCTACTTCCGCGTACTACAGCGAGAGACGCATGCCAACCCCGATTGCCACCTGGAACTGGGCTACGATGAGGACCTGGCGCACCTTATTTACGCGGCAGCGGACATCATGGTTATCCCTAGTGTCTACGAGCCTTGCGGTTTGACCCAGATGATCGCGATGCGCTATGGGGTAGTACCGCTTGTCAGGCGCGTTGGGGGGCTGGCGGATACGGTGTTTGATGCTAACCATTCCGACAAGCCCTTCGCGGAGCGTAATGGCTATGTCTTTGATGATGTTAGCCCCGATGCTTTGGCATCAGCCCTGGACCGCGCCTTGGGGCTCTGGTTCGACTATCCAGATTACTTCCGCCAATTGCGCCTCAATGGCATGGCCATTGACCACTCCTGGGCCGGACCAGCCCGGCAATATATCGATATTTATGAAAAAATCCGGGTCCACACCCCGAATATCCCCTCATGAGTTTCAGATCGGGTCTGATCATGTGGATTTGGAGATCCATCTACTGCTGGTCTGACCATGCATCCTGAAATGCCCATCGGCGTTTTCGATTCCGGTGTGGGCGGGCTTAGCGTCTTGCGGGAAATCCGGCGCGAACTGCCTCATGAGGACCTGCTGTATGTAGCCGATTCGGCCTATGCCCCCTATGGTGACCAACCTCCGGAGGCTATCGAGGCCCGATCTATCGCCATCGCCGAATTTCTGCTGGAACGCGATGCCAAGGCCCTGGTAGTGGCCTGCAATACGGCTACGGGGGCAGCGGCCAGGCTACTGCGGTCCCGGTACAAGGTACCCGTGATCGCCATGGAGCCCGCCGTCAAGCCGGCGGTGGCTCGAAGCCGTTCTGGTATCGTGGGAGTTTTGGCTACCCGTCAGACCTTGGCCAGCGACAAATTTTCTAATCTGGTGGCGAGTCATGGCGGTGCCCAGGTTCTGACCCAGGCGTGTCCTGGTCTGGTTGAGAGGGTCGAGGCTGGGGATCTGATGGGTGAGGAGACCCGTGCCCTGTTGGCCGGGTACCTCCGGCCTCTGCTGTCCCAGGGTGCTGATACCCTGGTGCTGGGCTGTACCCATTATCCCCACTTAGCACCCCTGATTGCCGATCTGGCTGGCCCCGAGGTCTTAGTACTAGACTCTGGCATCGCCGTCGCTCGTCAAGTTCGCCGCCGTCTAGCCGAGGTTGGCCTACTAGCCCCACCCCGCGCCGGACGCGACTTCTTCTGGACGAGCGGTCATCCTGATAAGATTCATAAGGTTATAGTAGATCTGTGGGGTGAGGGTATCGAACTTTGGCCTCTGTGCGAGCAGGAGTCGACCCAGAAACTCGACAGGGCCTACCTTCTTTCGGAACCTGAGTAAGATTTTTGCTTCAACACTTGGTTGGGTACTCCCGCATGTTTAATTTCCAGTTCTTCCGCCTATCTCAAGAATCCCGGGGGGCCATAGGCTAGGTAACCTGCCCACGAGTGCTGCGCCAACAGTCGCCGAGTGGAGTCCAATCAGATGGTTATCCTTGCCCAAACGGCTCGGTAACCTGGGCGAGGGTTTGGTAGCCCAGTATGCATGCGGCCGCTGTCCAGGGAACCCTGCCGCTATTCCGGAATGATCGCGCGGGCCAGGGCCAGGGATTGACTCAAAAGGGGTACAGGTACCCGTCCCGAAATTTAACCTTGAGGCCGAAGCAATCGATAGATGCGATCAGTGCACTTCGGCGTGGCGCTGTTTGATTTTGACTGCCTTGAGGATGTGGGAGGCGATTTCCTCGATCGATTGGCTGGTGGTATCGAGGACCCGAATGCCGAGGCGCTGGAACATGACCTGGGCCCGGCGGATGTCGGCTTGGCACCGAGCCAGGGAGGCATATTCGCTGTGGGCGCGGCGTTCCTGGCGGATCAGGTGCAGGCGTTGGGCGTCGATCATGAGGCCATAAACCTTGTCCTTGACTTCATAGATCTCCCTAGGCAGATCCCCCCGTTCGAAGTCCTCCTCAGTAATAGGGTAATTTGATGCCATAAGGCCATAGTGCATGGCCAGGTAAAGGCAGGTAGGGGTTTTGCCAGAACGCGACACACCGGTCAATACGACATCGGCACGCTTGAAATTATCGGGTCGCACCCCGTCATCGTTGGACATGGCGAAATTGATGGCGTCGATACGCTGAATATAGGAGCTGGGCTCGGTGATGGCGTGACTGCGCCCAGATTTCCGACTGGGGGGTATGCCCAGTTCCTGGCTGATGGGTTCCATGAAAATCTCGAAAAGTTCCAAAAAGTAACCTTTCCCGCTCTTGAGAACCCCGCGCACCTTGTCATCCAGCATGGTACTGAAAACGATGGGTCTGGCCCCATCACGATCCGCCGCCTCCTGGATAAGGTCCAGCAGGGCCTTGGCACGCAACTCGGTGTTGATGAAGGGCATATAGACCCTTTCGAAGTCCACGCCTTCGAATTGGGACAGCAGACTGTGTCCAAGGGCCTCGGCGGTGATGCCAGTGCTTTCAGATACGAAGAAGACGGTGCGTTTCATGGGGGAGCTCGGAAGTTAGGGGGGCTGACCGGGCGAGGCGCGGTTCAGCATGATTGAGTTTTCCTCGTGGTATCGCATAACTACATAAATAACCGTGTCCAGGTGGTGCTACTGGCCTGGGCGGGGTTATTGGTTAGATCGGGGGACTGGAAATGGCCTTCAGATGGTTCGGTAACAATGGCCCCAAAAGCGTCGCAAGCCCCGCAGAGCAGGTTGTTATTGTGACCCATATCAATGCGCTGTGATATTGCAAAGGCCATACTAATCAGTGTTAGATGAAACGCTAATAAATCCAGGGCTCCTGTCCGCTCCAACCAGGGCGGCCACGGCCTGGCATACGGAGCACTTCCATGACCCAGATTGCCAATGATCATCAATTACGCGCAGCCCTCAATACCCTAAGTCCCAAGGAACAACGTCTCATGGGGGGTCGTTTTGCGGCGAGCGTCATGCACTTGTGTCTAAATGAGCGGGTACGGCGTGCCGGACAACTCGCCCTCGACCCCGATGCCGATCCAACCGCCCTGGATGATGCCCTGAAGGCATCCAAGGCGCATTCCGTAAAAACCTACACGGACTGTGGCAAGGACACCAACTGGCTGGAACAGGCTGACCATTTCGTCGCTGCCGCCGTGGTCGCCGCCTTGACACCGGTGGAGCAACTTCCGGTCAAGTCCAACCCGGCCTGGAAAGCTGCCGTCCAGGCACGCATGGCCAAGAATTGCGAGATCATTGAGGAAGAAGAAGGCGAGGAAGAGACTGAGTCCGATCGTCAGTACTTGATTGCTAGCCAGTCTCTCTAGTTTTGGTGGGATATCAATTGAGGCTGGCCTCGGCAGCTAACATCTGGTCGTAAATCTCCCAGGCCGCCGCAGCCTCTTCGGGGCTGATCCTGCTCATGGCATAGCCGAGATGCAGGACGACAAAATCACCGATGGCAGGGTTCTCATGTTCCAGCATCAGGAGGTTGGCCTCCCGTTCTATGCCCTTGGCCACGCAGCGGGCCATAAGCCCATCGATAGAGCGGATTTGCATGGGAATGCCGAGGCACATGAGGTCTTGAGTCTCCGCTAAGAATATTAGGTTAGCCTAATATGTATCTGGGCTCGGCGCAAGGAGTCCATATCCGCACAGGACACAATGGCATGTTCTCAATCAATGATGGCGTCGGATCCCCACCCCGGACCCTGATCCTTGGATTAGGTAATGCCTTATTGAAAGACGAGGCATTGGGACCTGTGGTGATTCGTCATCTGGAGGCGGAAGCGGGTCTCGGTGATGTAGGTTTGATGGATGGTGGCACCCTGAGCTTTACCCTCTCCGGTCCCATTGCGGACAGCCCGCACCTTATTGTGGTAGATGCCGCCATCATGGGTGAGTCGCCTGGCACGGTGCGCGTCTTCGAGGGGGAGGCGATGGACCGCCAACTTAGGGGCATTGGCAAGAGTGTCCACGAGGTGAGTCTGATGGATCTGATGGACATGGCTCGGATCACGGGTTCGCTGCCCATCCGAAGGGCCTTAGTGGGTGTCGAGCCTGCGGAGGTGGATTGGGGTGAGGAACTCAGCCCCGCCGTTGCTGCGGCAGTCCCAAAGGTTATGGCCAGGATTCGTGACCTGTTGCAGGCCTGGGATGAATGCCCAGAGACGCCCTCTAGCGAGGGTTGGCGGAACGGCTAGACATTTTCGCGTCGTTTGGCTGCGCTGCGTCAATAGAATTCCGTGAAAGCCCGGATATAATTGACAATTAATAATTAACGATACGCTAATAGATACGATGTCCGTTCTGGAAGCTATCACCATCGGCGTTTCTGCCCCTAATCCAGGTCAGGATTGGGGCAATGCCATGCCAATCCTCCATGAAATCCGTCACGCTCTGAAACGCTTGTCTACGGACGGTTCCCCCTGCGTCATCGATCTAGGTGCCATCCCCTTCGGCCCTGGTGATGAGGCGCGCCTGCTGGCGCTTCTCGGCCGTGGAGAGGTAGAGGCTGTCATTCATGCCTTGGGAGAGACTCGGATCTGGGAAAGTGCCATCCCCGCCGTTTGGTTGGTCGATCACTATAACCCGGAAGGCGAGCGTATTGCATTGCATATCGAGGTCGATCGAGTTCCAAGTTTGCTTCGGACCCAACCGGAGGATTTCGTCGAGGCCACCGCCCGTCTCGACCGGATTCTGATCAGTGAAGAAGAAAGGAGGGCATCATCATGAATCACAGTCGGTCGGGGTACTGCTGTGCCGGATCGACAAGGGACGCCGCAGCCTTGGCTGCAGGCTCCAGGTAAGCGGCGGTCAGGGGGCTGCCGTGGTTTATTGGTAAGCAATCATTCCCATTTGGCGGGATGAGACCGGCCTAGCCGGTCACGCAGTGGTATTCAATTGACGGGAGGGACAATGGCCACCCAAAAGACCCTAGGTGAGAGCCTGCGCGAACACGGGGTTACGCGTCGCGGCTTTCTGAAGTTCTGTGCCGCCACCGCCTCCATGATGGCCCTGCCGCCGACCATGGCATCGGCGATCGCGGCGGCCCTTGAAAAGGCGCGGCGGCCATCTGTCATCTGGCTCTCCTTCCAGGAGTGCACCGGTTGCACCGAGTCTCTGACCCGCAGCCATTCCCCAACGGTCGAGAACCTGATACTCGACGTTATCTCCTTAGACTATCACCATACCCTTCAAGCCGCCTCTGGCGATGCCGCCGAAGAGGCCCGGCTTGCGGCCATGAAGGAGAACTGGGGCTCCTACTTGGTGGTGGTGGACGGCTCCCTGCCAGGACCCGGCTCCAATATGGGTTATTCCACCATTGCGGGACATAGCAATCTGGATATTCTCAAGGAGACGGTGGCAGGGGCGGCTGCGGTGGTCGCCGTGGGAACCTGCGCCGCATTCGGTGGGTTGCCGCGTGCCTTCCCTAACCCTACCGGCGCGGTGGCGGTACAGGACGTTGTCACCGACAAGCCCATCATCAACGTCTCGGGTTGTCCACCGATTCCCACCGTCATCACAGGCGTCTTGGCCCAGTACCTGACCTTTGGCACCCTGCCGGAGATGGACGGCTACAAGCGGCCCTTGGCCTTTTACGGTCAGTCGATCCACGATCGCTGCTATCGCCGCCCCTTTTACGACAAGGGTCTGTTTGCCGAGACCTTCGACGACGAGGGCGCTAAGGCGGGCTGGTGCCTCTACCGACTGGGGTGCAAGGGCCCGAGTACCTACAACGCCTGTGCCACCATGCGCTGGAACGCTGGTACGAGTTGGCCTGTTGAGTCGGGACATCCCTGCCTGGGCTGCTCCGAGCCCGATTTCTGGGACGCGGGGGGCTTTTATCATGCCCTATCGGTGCCCACGGTCAATTCCACCCATACCCTGGGAGTGGCGGGTCTTACCGGCGCTGTCCTTGGTGGAGTCGCGGCGGTGATGGCCAAGAAGCAACAGCAGCGTGCCGTGGCGGATCGTGAACCTGTCACAATCGAGCAACTGGAGCAGAAACTATGAGTAATCCTATGGAATTTCTGCTTTGGACCAAGGGCCCCATGTTCAACTGGGCGCTCACCATCTTTGCCTTGGGGATGTTGGCACGCTTGGTGGAAATTTTCTGGCTGGGGCGCAGTACCAATTTCGCCGAGGCGCGCGCCAGCGAATGGGGACCGGGTTTTCGCACTATGGTTACCCGATCCTTCGCGGATCCGGGTACCTTCAAGCGGTCCGGCTTCGATGTTCTGGTGGGCTGGATCTGGCATTTGGGCTTCATCTTCGTCCTCTTCCTCTTTATCCCTCATATCGAGCTCATCAAGAGTGTCTTCGGTGTGGCCTGGCCCGGGCTACCCAATCCCGTGATCGATGCTATCTCCGCAGTGACCCTCTTCGGCTTGGTCGCCGCCCTGGTCCATCGCCTGATGCATCCTGTCAAGCAGCACCTGAGTACCTTTGAGGATTACCTGGCCTGGGCGGTTACCTTCTTGGTGGTATTTACGGGCTATATGGCCTATCACAGGCTCATCAACCCCTACCCGATCGTGCTGGGCATGCACATCCTGTCGGTGGAAATCTTCCTGATAGTACTGCCCTTTACCAAGCTAACCCACATGTTCACCGCATTCATTGCCCGTTGGTATAACGGCGCCATTTTCGGGCGCAAGGGAGTCCAGTCATGAGCGAGCTATCTCTGGAACGGGGTCTCAATGCCCTGCGCGCCGAGATCGACGCGCCCGTCGCTGCCTTCTTTTCGAGTTGCGTCCACTGCGGTCTCTGTGCCGAGGCATGTCTTTTCTACGTAGAGACCGGGGATCCGCAATACACGCCCATTACCAAGCTGGAACCATTGCGGCGGGTATGGGAGGCGGAATTTACCCTCTTTGGCCGCCTTAAAGGCCTCTTCGGCCTCAATAAAAAGGTTACCGACGAGATGTTGGCGGAGTGGGAGCCATTGCTTTACGACTCCTGTTCAATGTGTGCCCGCTGTTCCATGGTCTGTCCGGTGGGCAACGATATCCAATATATGATCCGCAAGACCCGCGAAGGCATGGTGGCTTCGGGTCACGCCCCTGAGGGCCTCATCACCGCCGCTGCCCGCGCCGTGCGCACTGGCAGTCCCATGGGTCTCAAGTGGAAGACCCTGCAGGTTCAGATTGACCATGTGGAGGCAAGCACCGGTCTCAAGGTTCCGGTGGATGCAGAAGGAGCTGACTATCTGGTTTTGCTCTCCTCCATGGAGATCATCAACTTTCCCGAGTACCTGGAGGCCATCGCCAAAATCTTCGGTCATGCGGGCGTTAACTGGACCCTGAGCACCGATTGTTACGAGGCCACCAATGCTGGTATCCAGATCGGTAACAAGGACATAGCCCGAACGTTGGTGCAGCGAATCGTAGACGCGGCGGTCAAACTCAAGGTCAAGAATGTCATCAGCCCCGAGTGCGGTCATGCCTATACGGCAGTGCGTTGGGAGGGTCCCAACCTGATTGGTAAGGCCTATCCCTTCCGGGTCTTTCATATTATTGAGGTTTTGGACGAATTACGCGCCTCTGGGCGGATCAAGACCGAGGGCAAGGAGATGGATCGCCTATCCATGCATGACCCCTGTAACCTGGCCCGTAAGAGTGGCGTTATCCAGCAGCAACGCAACCTTATGAATCTGGTCGCTGACAACTTTGTCGATCTCAAGGAGCATGGGCGCTATCAGTGGTGTTGTGGTGCCGGCGGTGGCGTGAGCAGTAACGAGCGTGCTGCGGAACTCAAGATCACGGCCTTCAAACGCAAGAAAGCGCAAATTGAGGAGGTCGCACCTGAGCGTATGGTGACCATGTGCGCTACCTGTCGTACACAACTGGAGGAAGGCCTCGAGGAGTTCAACATGGATATTCCCGTGGTTGGGCTTACCGAAATGATTGCCGAGCATTTGGTAGAGAAATAACCTGGGCCGGGTCGCACTGATAGGGCGCCCTGGGGCGCTGGGAAGTTCGCGGCCCTGGTGTAATGGCGGATGGCTCGTGTTTGTCCGCCCCTAAGGAGATAGAAAACAATGAGCGAACGCATCGTCGTCGATCCTATCACCCGGATCGAAGGGCACCTGCGCATCGAGGCCCAGATGGACGGCGAGAACATCGCCCAGGCCTACTCGTCTGGCACTATGGTGCGCGGCCTCGAAATCATTCTTCGCGGGCGTGATCCCCGCGATGCCTGGGCCTTTGCTCAGCGCATCTGCGGCGTTTGCACTTTAGTTCACGGTCTGGCCTCCGTGCGTTCCGTGGAGGCTGCCCTCAAATACCCCATCCCGCCCAACGCCCAGATCATTCGCAACCTTATGATCGGTGCCCAGTACATCCATGATCACGTCATGCACTTTTACCATCTGCATGCCCTGGATTGGGTTGATGTCGTCAGTGCCCTGAGCGCTGATCCCAAGGCGACCTCAGCATTGGCCCAAAGCCTGAGTAGCTGGCCAAACTCCTCACCTGGTTACTTCAGTGATGTTCAGAAGCGTATCAAGGGTCTGGTCGAGAGCGGGCAACTCGGCATTTTCGCTAATGGCTATTGGGGCCATCCAGCCTATAAGTTGCCGCCCGAGGCCAATCTCATGGCGGTTGCGCATTACCTGGAGGCCTTGGCCTGGCAGCGCGACGTGGCACGGTTGCACACTATCTTCGGAGGTCGCAACCCGCATCCGAACTTCGTCGTCGGGGGTGTGCCATCACCAATCGATCTGAATTCGGATTCCGCTATCAATTCCGCACGCCTGGCCCAGGTCCAGAACATTATCAAGCAGATGCAGGCCTTCGTGGATGAGGTCTATGTGCCGGATACCTTGGCCATCGCCAGTTTCTACAAGGATTGGGCCAGCCGGGGTGAAGGGCTCGGCAATTTCCTGTGCTATGGCGATTTTCCTGCCAAGGGCATGGATGATCCCGCCAGTTTCCTGGTTCCACCTGGCGTAATCCTTGATCGGAATATCAGCCAAGTACACCCCGTGGATTTGGAATCTGCAGACCAGATCGAGGAATTCGTTGCCCATTCCTGGTATCACTACCAGGGTGGCAAGGACAAGGGTCTGCACCCCTATGCAGGAGAAACCCAGCTAGACTATGACCGCCGTGGCGGTGTCAAGCCTCCCTTCAAACAACTCGACGTGGCCGACGGCTATTCCTGGCTCAAAGCCCCACGTTGGAAGGGTCATTCGGTTGAAGTCGGGCCGCTGGCGCGTATGCTTATGCTGTATGCCAGCCCTGAGTCCCCTCTCCATGGTCGGGCCAAGGCCCTGGTTGACATGACCCTGACCAAGCTCGATGTACCGGTTCGTGCTCTCTTCTCCACGCTGGGTCGAACTGCCGCTCGTACCCTGGAGACTAAGATACTGGCCGATCAGATGCAGGTCTGGTACGACAGTCTGATCGCCAACATCAAGACGGGAGACACCAAGACCTTCAACGATAGCCTTTGGGATCCCGCCACCTGGCCCAGGAAGTGCCGGGGAGCTGGCTACCTGGAGGCCCCCCGCGGTAGTCTTGGTCATTGGATCGTCATCGAGAATGGCAAGATTGCCAACTACCAGGCTGTCGTTCCCTCCACCTGGAATGCCGGCCCGCGCGACCCCAAGGGGGTGCCGGGCCCTTACGAGGCTGCGCTTCAGGATAACCATCAGGTACTCAATGTGAAGGAGCCGATCGAGATTCAGCGCACTATTCACTCCTTTGATCCCTGTATTGCCTGTGCTGTCCACGTAAGCGATCCGGAGACTGGCGATCGGGTCGAGATCAAGATCGTCTGAACTCCACTGCCTTTGACCCAACAACGGGCGCCTGGGAATTACCCTGGCGCCCGAGTTTTTTTGTGGGAGGGGGAGGGGTGATCCGATGTCCGCCCCCACCTTCGTTTATGGTTTAATGACCCCATGTTCAGACCCCTCCCTTTGTTCATTGGCCTTCGCTACACGCGGGCTAAGCGGCGCAACCACTTTATCTCTTTTATCTCTCTGATCTCCATGCTGGGGATCATGTTGGGGATCGTCGCCCTCATTGTCGTCCTGTCGGTGATGAATGGCTTTCATAAAGAGATTCAAGAACGGATCCTCGGTATGGCCTCCCATGCCACGCTGGCGGAACCCAATGGCGATATGTCAGATTGGCGAGATCTGCTTCCCCGAGTACGGGAGCATCCGGCTGTCGTGGGGGCGGCCCCCTTCATCGAGATGCAGGTAATGCTCGCCAACGGCGGTGAGGTTAGTGGCGCCTTGGTGCGCGGCATTGAGCCGGTGGAGGAGGACCAGGTCTCTGAACTGCGCCAGGACATGTTCCGGGGTGAGGTGGATTCTCTGGCGGCTGGTTCCTTCAATATCATCCTTGGTCGCGAATTGGCCGCGGTTCTGGGTGTGGGTCTTGGCGACAAGGTGACGGTGGTTACCCCTCAGGTTAGCGCCACCCCCATAGGTATCATGCCGCGGCTCAAGTCCTTTACCGTCAGTGGTATCTTCGCTGTTGGCATGTCGGATTACGACCGCGGCGCTGCCTTTATCCACCTTCAGGACGCGGCCAAACTGTCCAGCTTGGGCAACAGCGTCACGGGCCTGAGGCTCAAACTCACCAACATCTTCAATGCGCCACAATTGGCACGGGATATTGCCTATGACCTGGGCGGGGTCTATCGAGTCATCGACTGGACCCAACACCACAAAAATTTCTTCGCCGCCTTGAGTACGGAGAAGCGAATGATGAGCATCATCCTTTTCTTGATCGTGGCGGTAGCGGCCTTCAACATCGTCTCGACCTTGGTGATGGTGGTGACCGATAAACAGGCCGATATTGCCATCCTGCGTACCCTGGGGCTATCGCCCGGGCGAGTCATGGGTATCTTCATGGTCCAGGGCACCGCTATTGGCGTCGCTGGTACCTTGCTCGGGGTAGCCTGCGGCATCCTTCTGGCAATCAATGTTGAGGCCCTTGTCGCCGGTATCGAGCATCTGTTCGGCATCCACTTTCTGGACCCAAATATTTATTACATCAGTAATATGCCTTCGGATATCCACGGTTCGGACGTCATTTCCGTAGGTCTGGGTGCCTTTATCATGTCCGTCCTTGCCACCCTCTATCCAGCATGGCGCGCCTCGCGTACCGAACCAGCCGAGGCCCTGCGTTATGAATGAGGTCGTGTCCGAAGGGGTGGCGGTAATCGAGGCCCAAGACCTGGTCAAGACATTCCATCAGGGCCCACTGGACGTTGAGGTGCTGCGCGGGATAAACCTGAGCATCCAGGCTGGCGAGCGTATTGGGGTGATTGGTGCCTCCGGCTCTGGCAAGAGCACCCTGCTACACTGCCTGGGTGGTCTGGACCGCGCTACCCGAGGTAAGGTGCACTGGCAGGGACGGGAGGTAACCAGTCTATCGGAGCGGGAGCGCGGGCGTTTGCGAAATCGCCAACTCGGCTTCGTCTATCAGTTTCATCATTTACTCCCAGAATTCAGTGCCTTGGAGAACGTTGCCATGCCACTTCTAGTGGGGGGCATCACCCCGTCCCAGGCCCGGGCAAGCGCTGCGGAGATGTTGGATATGGTGGGTCTGGGTCATCGCGGCCGCCATAAGCCGGCTGAACTCTCCGGGGGCGAGCGGCAGCGCGCCGCTATTGCCCGGGCCCTTGTTACCCGTCCCGCCTGCGTCCTCGCCGACGAGCCCACGGGCAATCTTGACCGCCACACTGCGGAGCGGGTTTATGAGTTGATGCTGCAACTCAATTCCGAGATCCGCACCAGCTTTGTCATCGTCACCCACGACCCTCAACTCGCAGCACGGATGGATCGCGTTCTGCATATCGAAGATGGGAGCTTGAGTGATGCCTGAATTACTGGGTTACCCTTGGAGGCTTTAGAGGGCCTCAACCCCCAGGTTCAGCACCTACCCCCGGCTGGTTTGAAGGGGGATGTCAGGTCCGGTACCTCCCAGAACCTCTGTCGAAGGTAGCGTGGTCGAATCTCTAACCCGCTGAAATATTGACACTCTCCCAAATCACGGGCCTTTTCCCTCCCTTGGTCCAGTCTGCATGGTACCCCCTGAGGTGCTACCAACCGCCAGCCCACCAAGTTCGGGGTTCAGATTGTGGAGGGGGCGAAACGATCAAGGATGGCGGGAATCATGGCGGGAATCGGCTTTCCAGGCCGGGCCTACAGGTTGGCATTCGCTAGGGTTCACCGGCCAGCCTTGGTAGGCGTTGCCACCCCCCTCATGCTCCTTCCGGTCCACAGGTGGCCGGGGTTCTTGGCCAGTTCCTGGGCATGAGGTTGTTAGCGAAATAGGACCATTGAATCCCTTTGGATACTCAGTGACCAACCCAGAACACCCAAGTGGGTGCCGGCCCTCCCCCGGCATGGCGCTGGCACAGAGGAAGAGCCCCGTCCCGGCCGCTTTAGGCTTTGCCCTGGGGGTCTGCCTCTTCTTCATGGGTGGCGGTTTACCACAGGATGTGCGTTTGGAGCTGGCGGTACTGGCCATGGCCGTTTTCGCCTGGCGTTGGGCGTCCGTGCGGCCCCTCCTCTGGCTGCTGTTGGGACTCTTGTGGGCCCAGTTCCGGACTTGCGGACTCTTGTGTCATCCCTTCCCCGCGGAATTGGCGCGGGCCGACCTGAGGTTGGAAGGACGGGTGGCCTCGCTGCCGGAACTCAAGGCGGGGGGAACGGGTTTCCGGTTTCGTGTCGAGCGTACTTGGCAGGATGAGCGGGAGTTGGATTTCACGGGCTTGGTCCGTCTCACCTGGGGGGGGGCACCTCCCATGCGGGTGGGGGAGAGTCGCGTTCTGGTGGCAAGGCTTAAACCGCCCCACGGGTTTGCAAATCCTGGTGGATTCGATTACGAACGTTGGCTATTTCAGCAGGGTATCCTTGCTACGGGTTACGTGCGCGAGGGCGGTGATTTAGGCATCAAAGACTCCTCTGCCGGTCCTTTCTGGATCGACCGCTGGCGTCAGAGTCTGAGCGAGCGTTTGAGCCAGCCCTTGGAGGGCTCAACGGCGGAGGGATTGGTGTTGGCCTTGGTGTTGGGTGAGGACACGGCCTTGACGCCAGCGCAATGGGAGGTTATGACGCGCACCGGTGTCAATCACCTGGTCTCTATTTCCGGACTCCATGTGGGTCTGTTGGCGGCAAGCCTTTTCTTTCTGACCCGCTGGTTTTGGTCACGTTCTCCCTGGCTGGTGTCACGATTGGCAGCGCCACGTGCGGGGGCACTGGGCGGACTGGTGGCAGCCATGGTTTACAGCGCCTTGGCCGGCTTTGCGGTTGCCACCCAGCGCTCAATGATCATGTTGGGGGTGGTGCTGGTGGCGCTCCTGTGGTCGCGCACCCCCCGTCCCTGGACGGCCCTGACCTTTGCACTGGCCGCTGTCCTGCTGCTTGACCCCACTGAGGTGCTGAGTTTTGGTCTTTGGTTGTCCTTTGGTGGGGTAGCGGCCCTTATCTATGGGCTCGGTAATCGGTTGTCCCTGGCAGGCCTGTGGGGGCGCTGGGGTCAAGCGCAATGGGTGGTCAGCCTGGGGTTCTTGCCTCTCCTGTTGCTGCTCTTCAGTCGCGCCTCGGTCGTCTCTCCTTTGGTCAATCTGGTGGCTATCCCTCTGTTTGGTCTGCTCTTGCCTGTGGTGTTGATAGCGGCTCTATTGTTTCTTATCGCAGGGGTAAGCTCGCCCCTTATCTGGAGCGCCAACCTGTTGGCTTGGCTGATGGATGGCCTGCAAGCGATCTCGGCTTGGCCCTGGGCCGCCATAAGTATCGCTGCACGGCCGGACTGGGCCTGGGTGGCTGCCTTCGGGGGTTCCCTCTTGCTGATCACACCCCGCGGTTTACCGGGCCGATGGCTGGGATTGCCCTTACTGTTGCCACTTGGGTTACTGGCACCGCCCGCGCCCGCCCTGGGGGAGGCCTGGCTGCAACTTCTTGATGTAGGACAGGGGCTTTCCGCCGTGGTCCGTACCACCCACCATACCCTGGTGTTCGATACCGGTCCCACCTTCCTGGGCGGATTTAATACGGGTGAGGCGGTCCTGGTTCCCTATTTGCGGGAGCAGGGTTTGAACCGGATCGATACCCTGATCCTTAGCCATGGGGATCAGGACCATGCGGGAGGCTTTGCGGGCCTGGCCGGCAAGGTGCCGATCGATCGCATCCTGGCCGGAGAGTCGCCGGAACATCGGGCCGGGCTCCGGTTGGAGTCTTGTCTTGCGGGCCAGGGCTGGAACTGGGACGGGGTGGACTTTAGGGTGCTTCATCCACCCAGGGCTGGGCTGAGGGGTAACGACAGCTCCTGTGTGCTGCGCGTGGCAACCCAGGGTGCCAGCCTGCTCCTGGTCGGCGATCTTGGTCAGGTACCGGAAAAGCAACTGGCGCGTCATGCCAATTTGGCCGCGACACTCCTGGTGGCTGGCCACCACGGCAGTAATAATTCCAGCAGCACCGAATTCCTGGCGGCCGTCGCGCCGAGTTGGGTGCTTTATTCCAGTGGTTTTATCAATCGCTTTGGCTTTCCATCCCTCCCGGTGCGCGAGCGGGTAGCCGCCACCGGCGCTCGGGAATTGAACACGGCGGAGACAGGAGCCATCGGTTTCGTCCTGACGGCCACCGGTATAGATGGCCCCGAACTTTTTCGCGAGGTTCATCCACGTCTCTGGTCCCGGAGACCTCAGGGCGAGAGGTAGCCAGGTTCCGGCACCCCACTTGGGTTATCATTCCACCACATGTAATGCGTCCCCATGAGGTGATTTCCCCGTGCTGGAGTTGATGAAGGCCGGTGGCTGGTTGATGTGGCCCATCCTGGCCTGTTCCGTGGTTGCCATGGCCATCATTCTGGAACGCCTCTGGAGTCTGCGTCGTCGTCGGGTCATGCCACCAGGACTGTTGGAACAGGTTTGGCAATGGCAACGTGACCAGACCCTGAGCCCAGAGCGCATTCAGTCCTTATCCCAGGGTTCTCCCCTGGGTCGGCTCTTGAGCGCAGGTCTGATCAACCGAAATCACTCCCGGGAGGTCATGAAGGAGGCCATTAATGATGTGGGCCGTCAGGTGGTGGCTGATCTGGAGCGCTACCTGAACACCCTGGGGACCATCGCCTCGGTGTCACCACTGCTGGGCCTGCTCGGCACCGTCTTCGGCATGATCGATATTTTTACCGTGATCATCGATGCTGGGGTTGGTAATCCGGGCGTGCTCGCGGGAGGGATCTCTGAGGCCCTGTTGACGACGGCGGCGGGGCTGACGGTAGCTATCCCTAGCCTCATGTTCCATCGCTATTTCAATGGTCGGGTTAATCAATTCGCCCTGGCTATGGAGGAGGAGGCCCTCAACCTGGTGGAGGTCATCAAGGGGGAGCGCGAGGCCCTGCCAGGGGGAGTGCTGTGAATCTGCGTCCTCAGCGGTCCGAGCCTCCAGACATCAATCTGGCTCCCCTCATCGACGTGGTCTTCCTGCTGCTGATCTTTTTCATGGTGACCACGACCTTCAAGGACGAGGTCGGTATCAAGATCCAGTTGCCAGAAACCCAGAGTGGGTCGACGGTGGAAAAACAGGCCTTAACCCTGGTCATCGACGCCGGGGGACTCTTCTATATCAACAACCGCCAGGCCGCGATCAAGGATCCTGACACATTGCGCGATGACCTGAGACGGGCCATTGAGGAGACCCGACAGGTTTCGGAGGGTAGGGCGCCGGGGGAACTGCCCCTGGTGCTCATGGCGGATGCCCAGGCGCCCCATCAAGCGGTGATGACCGCCCTCGATGTGGCCAGTCAGTTGGGGCTGAAGCGTTTTTCATTTGCTGCCAGCCAGACGCAAGACTCACCATGAGCCGGTCAGATGTGCTCGAGCCAGGCTCGGCTCGCCGCATTTATGTGCGCCTGATTGGCTACGCCAAGCCTTATTGGCGCATGTTCGCCGTTTCCACCCTGGGCATGGTGTTCTATGCGGCCACCGAGCCCCTGTTTGCGTCCATGATGAAGCCCCTGCTGGATGGCACCTTCATCGACCGTAATCCGGAGGTCGTTAAATCCCTTCCCTTAACATTACTCGGTATTTTTATCGTTCGGGGGATTGCAGGTTTTATCAATACCTACTGTCTGCAGTGGGTCGGTCGGAGGGTGGTGGCTGATTTGCGACAGGAGATGTTCGAGCATCTTCTGCGCTCCCCCGCCAGCTACTTTGATTGTCAGAGCACGGGGCAGATCCTGGCCAAGCTCACCTACAACGTGGAAAACGTGGCCGATGCCGCTACCTCCGCCATCACCACCCTTATCCGCGATGGTCTGACCGTCATCGGCCTAGTGGCCTACATGCTCTATATCAATGTGATGCTCTCGGCTATCTTTTTGCTTGTGGGCCCTGCCATGGGTATCTCCATTCGTTATGCAAGCCAACTCTTTCGCCGTCACAGCAAACGTATACAGGATCGGGTTGGTGAATTGACCCACGTGGCTCAGGAGGCAATCGATGGCCACCGGGTCGTCAAGGCCTTCGGGGGCCAGGTCCGAGCGGCGGAGCGTTTCAGTTTTGTCAACGAAAAAACCCGATCCCTGCAGATGAAGATGGTAGCTACGAATGCCATCAGTGTACCCCTGGTGCAAATGGTTTCAGCTGTGGCCATCGCGGTCATCATCTACCTCTCGACCATGCAGGGGCTAAGGGAAGATATCTCGGTCGGTACCTTCATGTCCTTCATTCTTGCCATGGGCTTGTTGCTCCAGCCAATCAAGAGCCTGACTGGGATCAATAATCAGTTGCAGCGCGGTATCATCGCCGCCGATAGCCTCTTTGAGCTGATTGATTCCCCTGCCGAGGTCGATACGGGAGTCCAGACCCTAGCCCGTGCGCGGGGGCGGGTAGAAATTCGCGGTTTGACTCATGTCTATGATGCCGATAAGGGCCCCGTGCTGCGCGACCTGAACCTGATGATCGAGCCCGGGGAAACCCTGGCCTTGGTCGGTCGCTCCGGAAGCGGAAAGTCGACCCTCGCCAGTCTGCTGCCGCGCTTTTACGACCCACAGGAGGGCGAGATCCTCATCGATGGTATTCCCACCCACGACATGACCCTGGCTAGTTTAAGGGCTCAGATCTCCTTAGTGACTCAGGAGGTAGTGCTGTTTAACGACAGTATTCGCAACAACATAGCCTATGGACACCCGGGTGAGGTCGATCAGGCGACCTTGGAGGCGGTAGCGGAGGCGGCTCATGCCCTGGATTTCATCCGCGATCTCCCAGACGGCTTTGATACCCTGATTGGTGACCGTGGCATCCTGCTCTCTGGCGGGCAGCGCCAGCGTCTGGCCATCGCCCGCGCCATGCTCAAGGATGCCCCTATCCTAGTCCTGGATGAGGCGACCTCGGCACTGGATACCGAGGCCGAACGCCATATCCAGGCAGCCCTGGAACGGCTGATGAGTAACCGGACTACCTTGGTTATTGCTCACCGCCTCTCCACGATCGAACGGGCGGATCGCATCCTGGTTCTGGATCAGGGCCAGGTAGTAGAAACGGGCAGTCACGCGGACCTGTTAGCCCTGGACGGCCATTATGCCCGCTTGCATCGTATGCAATTCAACGATACCTCGCCCGATCCGGGTCCATGAAGATTGAAGATATCTGGTATGGACACCATTGGCTGGTATGGCTATTGGTGCCTCTGTCCTACCCCTACCGGCTGGTGATCTGGGTACGTCGCCTTGCCTTTCGATACGGTTGGTTCGAAAGCCTTCGGTTGCCCGTGCCCGTGATTCTGGTGGGAAACCTCACCCTTGGCGGTACCGGCAAGACACCTCTGGTGCTTTGGCTGAGCGACTATCTGCACCGGCAGGGCTGGAAACCCGGGATCATCCTGCGGGGCTATGGCGGTTCGGCGCGGCACTGGCCGCGCTGGGTTGCCAGGGACGGCGATCCCCGGGAGTTAGGTGATGAGGCTGTGCTTCTGGCCCGGAATTCCGCCGCACCGGTGGTAGCGGGGCCAGACCGGGTGGCGGCAGGGCGACTGCTGTTGGAGCGGGCCGGCTGCGATATCATTGTGGGGGATGATGGCCTGCAACATTACCGGCTCCAACGTGATCTGGAGATTCTGGTTATTGACGGTGTCCGGGGCCTTGGTAACGGCTTCTGTCTGCCTGCTGGACCCTTGCGTGAGCCGGTCTCGCGAGGTCGGGAAATCGCACTCAAGGTCTGCACCGGTGGGTCTTGCCCAGGCGCCGAGCCTGTGGGGCTGCGGATGGGGGATCTGGTTAATTTGCGGCAACCGGCCCGCACCTTGGCTCTGACCAGTCTCAAGGGCCGGCGGGTGACGGCGGTGGCAGGGATCGGCAACCCGGATCGTTTTTTCAGTTTGCTCCGCCAGGCAGGATTGTATCTGGACGAACGACCCTACCCAGATCACCATGGCTTCACCGCAGCCGATGCCAGCTCCTGGCCCCCGGGGCCAGTCATCATGACTGAGAAGGATGCGATCAAGTGCCTGTCCTTTGCGGGGGACGAGCATTGGTTTCTCCCCGTGCAGGCGGTCCCTAGCGTCGCCTTTGAGCGTCAATTGTCCTTAGCCTTGAAAGGTCTGAAGAATGGATAAAAAACTCCTGGATATTCTGGTTTGCCCCCTGTGCAAAGGACCTCTCTATTACGACAAATCCGCCGCCGAGCTGATATGCCGTGCCGATCGTCTGGCCTTCCCCATCCGTGACGATATCCCGGTCATGCTGGAGGAAGAGGCACGGGAACTGCCCGCCGATGAAGAGGTGCCCAAGGTTTGAGCACGGCTGAGTCGGACTCAGGCAAGATCGAAGCCGGGACAGGATCGCGACTGTCCTTCAAGGTTGTCATCCCTGCCCGCTATGCCTCAGTGCGCCTCCCAGGCAAGCCCTTGTTGGAGATCGCCGGTAAGCCCCTGATTCGTCATGTTTACGAGCGCGCCCAGGCCACTGCGGCGGAGGAGATTCTAATCGCGACTGACGATTCTCGGATCGCCGACGCTGGACGGGCCTTTGGCGCCGAGGTAGTCATGACCCGCGCCGATCACCGCAGTGGAACCGATCGTCTTGCCGAGGTCATCGCCACCCGTGGCTGGCCCGACGATACCCTGATCGTCAATCTTCAGGGCGATGAGCCCTGCATGCCACCGGCCCTGGTGGATCAGGTCGCGGGGAATCTGGCTGAACATGGGCAAGTGGGGATGGCAACCTTGGCCTTTCCTATTAGCGACGTCAAGACCCTCTTCGATTCCCACGTCGTCAAGGTAGTTACCGATGCTCAGGGCTACGCCCTCTACTTCTCCCGGGCACCCATCCCCTGGTATCGCGACGAATTTCACGAGAGATGTCAAACCTTGCCTCAAGGCGGGCACCTGCTACGTCATATTGGCCTCTATGCCTACCGCGCCGCCTTTCTTAGGTGCTTTGTGACTTGGACACCATCCCCCTTGGAACTGGCTGAATCCCTTGAACAATTGCGCGTTCTTTGGCACGGAGAGGGAATCCATGTCGGTTTGGCCTCCGAGGAGCCAGGTCCTGGGGTGGATACCGCCG
>CAZFZB010000021.1:29032-30832 GCA_964523415.1 uncultured Chromatiaceae bacterium
GGAATCCATGTCGGTTTGGCCTCCGAGGAGCCAGGTCCTGGGGTGGATACCGCCGACGATGTCCAGCAGTTTATAAACCTATTAGATCGCGGTCAGTCGGAGTCTGGTGTATCTAGGGGCCTTGGCGTGGGCCTGAATAAATGAAACCCAGGATCTGCCAGCCTTGTACTGCCTGCTGTGATGGCTGGGTCAGGATGACCATTCAAGGTATCCCGGTCTTTCCTGGCCACCCTTGTCCCCATAGCACTCGCTGTGGTTGCGATGATTATCTCAACCGCCCTATCGATCCCTGCGTAAATTTTTCCTGCGGCTGGATCATCCAACCGAGTCCACTCCCAGACTGGATGAAGCCGGACAATGGGTTGGCGATAGTTTTGTTCAACAAATTTCAGTGGCGTGGCGTACCTGTTGACCTTGCCGTTCCTGTGGGTAAGCGCATTCCGCCCAGATCCTTGGCTTGGCTGCGCAGCTTTGCCGAAACCCATCGTCGTCCCCTGGTCCACACGGAACAAATCATGGAAGCAGGCAAGTATCAGGAACAACAGCGAGTGTTTGGCCATGGCCCGACGGCCTTTCAGGAAGAACTCTTGCGCATGCAGGAGAAGGGAATTGCCCTCTGGTCGTGACCCTACAAACAGGGGAATGGCTTCAGGATCTCTGTAGAACTTGGAAGAATATAAGGTTACTTCTCGCAAAGGTGGCCTGTCGTAATTGCCCCTCGCGAAGGCTCCGTAGGGGTTGGTGTTGCTTATAAAGGCGAAGTGACTTGAACATTGGGTCCCAGATATTTTGGCTCTCCGCGATTATCCTGTTGTTGAGTACGGGACTGGTCCCATTACTGGCCTGGCCTGCGAGACGGTTGGGGCTCGTAGATCAACCTTCGACCCGCAAACACCATAGACGGCCCGTGCCACTGGTCGGGGGACTCGCCATCTGGGCCGCCTTCACCTTGGGCATCCTGCTTAAACCAGACCAGCTTCCCGATAACAGGTACCTTATGGGAGGCATGACGCTGATGACCCTTGTTGGCCTGCTGGATGATTTCCGGCCAGTCAATCATTGGGTTCGCTTCCTGATGCAAGCCCTGGCCATCCTCGTGATGGGCCTGGCGGATAATACAGTGCTAAATAACCTTGGCGATCTTCTGGGAACGGGCGACATCCTATTCACTCGTATGGCTTGGGCCTTTACCCTCTTTGCTGTCGTGGGTATGATCAATGCTTTCAACATGATAGATGGGTTAGATGGGCTTGCCGGTGGTCAGGCCCTGATAGCCACTGGATGGCTGGTACTTCTTAGTCTTCATGCCCCGATCCTGATCACCGCCCGGGTGGAATCACTGCTGGTATTCGCGGCCTCCATCACTGGTTTTCTTCTCTTCAACATCCGCCATCCCTGGCGGGCGCATGCCAGTGTCTTCATGGGGGATGCAGGCAGTACTCTGTTGGGCTATGTGTTGGCCTGGTTCATGATACGGATGACTCAGGATGAGGGATTGGAATTGAACCCGATTACGGCCGTTTGGATTATGGCATTTCCCCTCATGGATACCTTGGCGGTCATGGTCCGCCGCATGCTTGCCGGCTGCTCCCCCTTTGCCGCCGACCGTCAACACCTGCATTTTCTGTTGCTTGCCCTTGGGTTGTCCGATGGTCGGGTCGTTGCTATTCTTCTGCTCCTTGCCTTTGGTCTTGGAGGATTTGGAGTCCTGACCCAGTGGTATGGGGTCCCTGAGTATGTGCGCTTCTATAGCTTCGTGAGTCTTTTCCTGTTGTATGTGGCTATCACTATGAGGATGGC
>CAZFZB010000022.1:0-4532 GCA_964523415.1 uncultured Chromatiaceae bacterium
AGTTTGGAAAGATTCTTGCGGATCAAGGCCACTAACCCGCCAACCCGATTTTCCCGCAGGGCTCGGTAATCCTCCCAGGACTTACACAGGATGCTACGGAGCGAGCGGTTGCTGATCCCGCCCAGACGCATGTGGACCATAATACGGGGCAAATAGACCACCTTGCCCTGAGGCTGGCTCAAAAGCCGCAATATCAGGTCATAATCTGCCGCGATCCGGTAGGTCTGATTGAAGGGCCCGATGCGATCAAAAACCTCGCGACGCAGATAGAGGGTCGGGTGCGGCGGCATCCAGCCTTGATGCAGCAAGGCACCGGTAAAGGGGCGCGAGTGCCAATAGCGGATCACCTGGTTTGGGTTCCACCTCTTTACATACAAGAGATCGCCGTATACAGCTTCAACCTCGGGATCGGCAAAGGCGGCAGCGACGCAACTGAGTACATGGGCGTCGGCATAGAGGTCGTCGCTGTTCAAAAAACCGATGATATCGCCACTCGCCCGCGCCAGGCCCTTGTTCAGGGCGTGATAAATACCTTCATCCGGCTCGCTGACCACCAGATCCAGTTGATCGCGGCGTTTCTCAAACTCCCCCAGGGTTCCGTCCGTACTGGCCCCATCGATGACGATGTGCTCATGAGGCACGTAGGACTGCTTCTTTACAGAGGCCAGACACTCCGCCAAGGTGTCCGCGGAGTTCTTGGTCGCGGTAATGACAGAAATCTTTAAAGGCGGGGCTGTAACGGGCTGGAGGCGGGGCTTGCGAGCCTTGTACCCGGACGGCTGGCGCCGAGGGCGCCCTGGCTTGCGTGTGACGCCGGAATCGCCTTTAGTGCTGTGCAAGGGAGAGTACAACCGAGAGAGAGTCACGGTTCAGACCGAGAGGCGATCCGGGTGGGACCCGGCTATGGTAAAGATTTTGTCACACATCCCGGAAAAGAAAATCTTATTCATCATATTAGCATTTACTTGAACTATTCAGGACTCGCTTGCCAGTCTGATCCCCGGTCAGCCCACTCCTCCGCGGTCCAGATGGCGCTGGAGCCAAAGTTCCAGCAGGGCCAGATGCCAAAGTTTATTGCCGCGGATGCGGGTGAGGTGCATATCCGGGGCGGCGAGGAGTTGATCCACATAGTCCCGCTGGTAGATACCACGCTCGCGGCAGGCGCGGGAATTGACCAGATCCCGCATCAGGGCGAGAAAGTCGCCGCGCACATATTTTAGGGCGGGCATGGGGAAGTAACCCTTGGGCCGGTCGATGACCGCAGCCGGGAGCATCCCGCGAGCCAAGGCCTTGAGAGGGAATTTACCGCCCTCGCGTAATTTTATGCCAACGGGACAGCGAATCGCCAGTTCGACCAGTTCGTGGTCGAGGAAGGGTACCCGCGCCTCCAGACCCCAGGCCATGGTCATGTTGTCCACCCGCTTGACGGGATCATCGACGATCAGGGTGGAGACATCCAGGCGCAGGACAGCGTCTACCAGTTCCTCGGCGCCGGTCTGATCCAGGAGATCAGCCATAAGGAGGCCTGTGTGGTCTGGGCCGGCCTGCTCCGGGACGGCCAGGCGCAGGAATTCTGCGTGATCCCGATCGAAGTAATGCTGGCGGAAGGTCTCCACCCAGGCCCTCTTTTCCGCCCCGGCCAGGCGTGGATACCAGAAATAGCCACCAAAGACCTCGTCCGCCCCCTGGCCGGACTGGACCACCTTGATCTCCCGTGCCACCTGCTCCCCGAGCAGATAGAAGGCCACGGCATCCTGGCCGAACATGGGCTCGGTCATGGCATCCACCGCCTCCGGCAGGCGGCGCAGGACCTCGGCGTTGGGGACATGGAACTGATGATGCCGGGTGGCGTAGCGCGCCACGACGAGATCCGAGTACTCGAACTCACTGCCGGCTTCCTCCGGCGTGTCCTCGAAACCCACCGAGAAGGTATGGATGTCGGGCACGCCCAACTCTGCCAGCAGGGCTACCAGCAGGCTCGAATCCAGTCCCCCGGACAGCAGTACCCCCACTGGCACGTCGGCCACCTCCTCGCGGCGGCGTACGGCCTGGCGCAGGGCGGCACCGATGGCCTCCACCCACTCATCGGCACTGGGGACCGGGTCAGGACGGATGCCCGCCAGGCTCCAATAGGGACGCTCCGTGGTGGAGCCGTTGGCGTCGATGCGCAGCCAATGAGCCGGGGCCAGCTTGCGGATGCCGGTCAGGATGGTGCGCGGTGCCGGCACCACGGCATGGAGGCTGAAGAGGTGATGGAGGGCGACGGGGTCGATGGCGGTATCCACACCACCCGCCGCGAGCAGGGCCTGGCTGCTGGAGGCAAATCGGAACCGGTTGCCATCGCGGGTCCAGTAGAGAGGCTTGACCCCGAAGCGGTCCCGGGCGAGGAACAGGACCCGCCGCCCCAGGTCCCAGAGGGCGAAGGCAAACATGCCCTGCAGGCGCTCGACGCAGCCCTCGCCCCAGCGGTGCCAAGCCTTAAGGATGACCTCGGTATCCCCGTCGGAGAAGAACCGATAGCCCTGGGCCACCAGTTCCTGGCGCAACTCGCGATAGTTGTAGATGGCCCCGTTGAACACCAGGGCAAGACCCAACTCAGGGTCCACCATGGGCTGATTGGAACGGATGGAGAGGTCGATGATGGCCAGGCGACGATGGCCGAAACCCAGGCTGCCATCGCTCCAGCTCCCGCCATGATCCGGCCCCCGCCGCCGGATGCGCACCATCATGCGCTCCACCGCCGCCAGGTCCGCCGGGGCGCCGTCGAGGCGCAATTCTCCGCAGATGCCGCACATGTCCAACTGCCCCCAAAATGTGGGTTCGAATCTAGAGAGGGGTTTGGTCCATCCCGCCGCTTACCCGGAGCCGGACGTGCCCGGTGAACCGGGGCGAGGGGTCTGGTCCCATCCGATCGGCGCCCAAACCGGGGCGCGAAATCGACCCCAAGCCTTGAGCTTTGCCCTCGGCGGGCCTATCTTGCGACCGTTGCGCACGAAATTACCTTCCCCACTCGCTGCTACGGAGACAGCCCCATGACCCACTCACTGCCTGCCTTACCCTACGCCATGGATGCCCTGGCACCTACCCTTTCCCAGGAGACCCTGGAATTCCACTACGGCAAGCATCACCAGACCTATGTCACCAACCTTAATAACCTGATCCCTGGCACTGAGTTCGAAAACCTGAGCCTGGAGGACATCATCATGAAGTCCTCTGGCGGCGTCTTCAATAATGCCGCCCAAGTCTGGAATCATACCTTTTATTGGAACTGTCTGAGCCCGAACGGCGGTGGCGCACCTACCGGCGCCCTGGCCTCGGCTATCGATGCCAAGTTCGGCTCCTTCGAGGAGTTCAAGAAGCAATTCAACCAATCCGGTGCCACCAACTTTGGTTCCGGCTGGACCTGGTTGGTGAAGAATGCCGACGGCTCCCTGGAGATCTTCAACACCTCCAATGCCGGCACACCCATGACCTCGGGCAAGCAGGCACTCCTGACCCTGGATGTTTGGGAGCATGCCTATTACATCGATTACCGCAACGCCAGACCCAAATATCTGGAGACCATGTGGAACATCGTCAATTGGGACTTCGTTGCCACCAACTACGGCAGCTAAGAACCCGGTAAAGAGGGAAACGCGGGGGAATCCCGCGTTTCCCTCCGGGTTCTGGAGATAGATCATCTAGACCTTCCGCACCTCATGCCTGGCGACTATTCCCCTCCCGATCCTCTCCGGCTCTACTGCCGCGAATACGGCACCCAGGACTCCTCACTTCCCCCCGTCGTGCTGATCCACGGGCTTTTCGGCTCCGGCACCAACTGGCACAGCCTGGCTACCCGGCTGCTGGCGCTCCAGGCAGAGAAGAGACGTATCCTGGTTCCGGACCTCCGCAATCACGGCCAATCCCCCCATCAGGTCACCATGAGCTACGAGGCCATGGCCGCCGACCTGGTAGCCCTTCTGGATCGAATGGGAGTTGCCCGGGCAGACCTCGTCGGCCACAGCCTGGGCGGAAAGGCGGCGATGGTGCTGGCCCTGCAATGGCCCCACCGGGTGCGCACCCTGGTGGTGGAGGATATCGCCCCAGTCACCTACAGTTTGCGATTTCAGGCGGCCTTTGCCGCCATGCATGACCTCGAGCTGGGGAATCTGACCTCCCGGAAGGACGCCGAACGCAGGTTGGCGGCCGGGATTCCCAACCCCGCCATGCGCGGCCTGATACTGCAGAACCTAAGAAAGACAGAAACGGGCTGGAACTGGCGCATCAATTTCGCCGCCATCTCTGGGGCCATGGAGAGCCTGCGCCGTTTCCCCGACTGCGGGGGCCACTCCTTCGCGGGACCAACCTACTTTGTCCACGGTGAGCACTCGGACTACGTTTCCATAGATCAGCTACCCCAGATGCTCGCCCTATTTCCCCAGGCGCGGATCAGGACCATCCCCCATGCCGGACACTGGGTACATGCCGATCAACAGGAGGTATTTGCCCAGGTTCTGAGGGAATTGATACCGGACTGACACCGCCGGCGTTAG
>CAZFZB010000022.1:4632-27528 GCA_964523415.1 uncultured Chromatiaceae bacterium
GGTATTTGCCCAGGTTCTGAGGGAATTGATACCGGACTGACACCGCCGGCGTTAGATGCTCGCCCTATTTCCCCAGGCGCGGATCAGGACCATCCCCCATGCCGGACACTGGGTACATGCCGATCAACAGGAGGTATTTGCCCAGGTTCTGAGGGAATTGATACCGGACTGACACCGCCGGCGTTAGTAGTAAGGATGGAAACTTAATTGCCGTCCTGGCCACAACATCTGACTCCCGTTACCGCGAGTATCGACCTACCCTGGCCCCTCGTCCCTTCACCCTGGGTTCCCACCCTCGACCTTCGCCGTTAACTGGAACTTTTAAGTTGCCAAGTTAACGGCGACTACCCTAGCAAACGGGGGGCGATTAACCGCGATCCGCTTTCGGCATCGGGGCTGGCGCTGGGGCCGCCGGAGCCGGTTCATGCTTCGTGGTACTGCAAGCTACGAGTCCCAGCACGAGAACCACAGCGATGGTGGCAAGAAGTGATCTGGATACGTTTTTCATTTTTCGCTACCTACTTTAGAAATAAGGTGATTAAGATTTGCTGGCCCTCTTGGCCAAAAACCTGCGCCCGCCAAAGATGCGATCCTTTCTTGGCTTCATTTTCAGTCGGTTACGCGACTAAAATGGCGGCACCTCCCTGTACTGCGGGAAACGCGGAGTCAATCCGCGTTCCTTAAGCTGTAGAAACTCACGCTCCTGGAAGTACGGTTAGGTGTCGATGCGCGACTGCTGGCATCACCCACACGCAATTGCCTGACCGTACGCCAGTCACTATCCAATCTCTACCCTGGACTGTCAAGATTAAAGCCAGGAAATACAAACACCCACGCCGAAGTATCCGCCGTTGAGGGCGACCAGTGATGGAAAAAATAACTTTAAACAGGTGGTTGGATTTGTTATCCTTTTTTCTATCTATACCCTTAATATTTGATCATCTGCATGAATACTCTGAATCCTAAGCTAAACCCCATGATCGCCCGCGGCTGGATCAAGCGCGGCGAAGGCCAGGGGGCGCGCATCAACACCCGGCCTGCGTCCAGCTTTACGCTCTGCCTGTGCCTTAGCCTGCTGGGTACCGGTTGCACCTCGAGCCTGGCAACGAAGTCGGACAATGTCGCCTCCATGCCCAACCCGCTGCATAATGCCGCCTATACCGAAGATGCCAATGTCCCCTTTGTATTGAAACCCACCCCGGCCGTGGCACATGGCTCCGGTCCGGGCAACTTCGAATCAGAGAGCGCATCACGCCGAACAAGGGAGATGGCTGATTGGGTGGTCAGCTCGAAAGACAATCTCAACATGCCGTTCGCCATTGTCGATAAGGTCAATGCCATGGTCTATGTCTTCAGTCCGGAGGGGCAGCTATACGGAGCAGCGCCCGTGCTGCTTGGTCTGGCAAAAGGTGATTTCACCGTCCCCGGCGTTGGTAACAAACCCCTGTCACTTATCCCGGTCTCAGACCGTACGACACCAGCGGGTCGCTTTGTGGCCTCAATGGGCCGCAATGCCAAGGGCACGGACATACTCTGGCTGGACTACGAAAAAGCCCTTTCCATGCACGCGGTCGTTAAGGGCAAACCCCAGGATCGCCGTGCGGAACGTCTGGCCTCTCCAACACCGCTAGACAACCGTATCTCCTTTGGCTGCATCAACGTTCCAGTCCCATTCTTCGAGAACATGATACAAGGCAAGTTTTCCGGGGCGGGCGGCATTGTTTACATCCTGCCTGAGACCAAGCAGTTCGGATAATCCAACTCCTAGCCGAGGCATAAGGATTCATGGATTATCCCGGCCAATAGCCCTCCGTCAGGCAAGGTTGTTATTTTGCCTGACGGGCATTCCCATCGCTCAGGTACCTGACCCCAAGCGCCTATGGCGCTGCGTGTTACAGATCTCGTAGACGGAGTGCGGGGTAGGATTCATACCCTCGAAAGGCGGTTCCCAGGCCTTTTTATCGCTGATCCAACTCTTCAAGGGCATGACCAATGGCAGATGGCCGTTCGGGCGATACCAGGAGTCAACGCTCCAGGGTAATCCGCTCTTCCCGTCGATGATGACGGCCGTCCAGTGAACCGCGGAGACATCAAAAGGATTGCGCACTTCGGGCAATGAGACATTCCAGCCGGTCAGTTCTCCTATATCGCGGAGAACATGCAGATAGGTAGTGGTGTTGCTGGAGTTATCGACGCAATCCATCCGCCCTTCGACAGCCGCATCAAGATCATTAATGGCAAGGTCGTTTGCCAACAAGGGCTGATACTTTTGTGCCAGCAATTCCATGGCCATGATGCCGATACGAACCCGCTGCAATCGATCGTGAAGACCCGGGCCCGAACAGTATGCCATTTGCCTTTTTAGGAGAGCCATATCCTCGGGGGTGAAGGTCAGGGCCTGCCTGCTTGCGCACGACCAGTTAAAGCAGATGCGCAGCGTTACGGACCCGTCCGGGTCAACCCTATACTCGGGCGGCAAGGGAGAGGTAACTGATCCCTGGGCGTCAACAAGATAATCAAAGGGTGACGAATCGGCACCAGCCAAGTCGGTATGACCGACGAGTAGGGCGAAAAAACCGATCACAACAGGCCAGGAAAGTATATTTGCCACAACAGTGACGCCAACAGCCTATGCAAAATGAAACCCAGGGTTTCATGCTACAGCCTCACTGAAAATACAGCAGTATTTTTTAGCAGAGTGCCTTATGACGATGCCTTGGGACTTGAGAGCGGTTCCAAGCCCGACCGCGCGGGAATGGCGATCGCTGAACCGTATCCAGCAGGGATAAGTATATACTGCGCATTTTTCGATTTTCGATCTTAGGCAGGAGACCCTCATGGCGACAAGTGACATCAAGAAAGTGGTACTGGCCTATTCGGGTGGCCTGGACACCTCGGTCATCCTTAAGTGGTTGCAGGAGGAGTACGGCTGCGAGGTCGTGACCTTCACCGCCGACATCGGCCAAGGCGAGGAACTGGAGCCAGCCCGCGCTAAGGCCCTGGCCGCCGGGATCAAGGAGATCTATATCAACGACCTGCGAGAGGAATTCGTCCGCGACTTCGTCTTCCCCATGTTTCGGGCCAACGCCCTTTACGAGGGCGAATATCTCCTGGGGACCTCCATCGCCAGACCTCTCATCGCCAAGCGCCTGATCGAGATCGCCGCCGAAACCGGTGCCGACGCCATCGCCCACGGTGCCACCGGCAAGGGCAACGATCAGGTACGCTTCGAACTCACCGCCTTCGCCCTCAACCCCGAGATCAAGATCATAGCTCCCTGGCGCGAATGGGACCTGCTGTCCCGCGAAAAGCTCATGGACTATGCCGCCAGCCACGGCATCGCCGTGGAGATGAAGCGGGATGGCACCAAATCACCCTACTCAATGGATGCCAACCTGCTACACATCTCTTACGAGGGTTACGATCTGGAGGATCCCTGGGTCGAGCCCGGTGCCGACATGTGGCGCTGGACCCTGCCCGCTGAACAGGCCCCCGACCAACAGACCTACCTTGAGCTGACCTTCGAGAAGGGCGACGCCGTCGCCATCGACGGTCAGGCCATGAGCCCGGCCCAGTTGCTGGCAGAGCTCAACCGGATTGGTGGCGCCAATGGCATAGGCCGTAGCGATATTGTCGAGAACCGCTATGTAGGCATGAAGTCCCGCGGCTGCTATGAAACCCCTGGCGGTACCATCCTGCTTAAGGCCCACCGTGCCATGGAATCCCTAACCCTGGATCGGGAGGCAGCTCACCTCAAGGACGAACTCATGCCCCGTTACGCCAGCCTGGTTTATAACGGCTACTGGTTCGCGCCGGAACGGGAGATGCTTCAGGCCGCTATCGACCAGACCCAGCAAGTGGTCAACGGTGAGGTGCGCCTGAAGCTCTACAAGGGCAATGTCATGGCCGTTGGCCGTAAGTCTGCGACCAACAGCCTCTTCGATACCAATATCGCCACCTTCGAGGAGGACGCTGGCGCCTACCATCAGGGCGACGCCACTGGCTTCATCCGCCTTAATGCCCTACGCCTGCGTGTCGCCGCGCGCCGGCGGAGATAAGGTAAAGCCAGACCTGATGCTGGCCCGGGGGGGGGGAGAAATATGCCGTGGTCCCGCTTAACTGAATATAATTATATAATTCAGCTTTAAGAGGTCGCCATGCCAGCTTCCCCCAAGCCCTTCACCATCCCCTCATGGCTTAAGCCCCTTCTCCCCTTTCTGGTCTGGTGGCCGCGGGTAAATCGCGGCACCTTACGCGACGACTTAACGGCTGGCCTGACCGGTGCCGTGGTTGTTCTTCCCCAAGGTGTGGCCTTTGCCACTATTGCCGGCATGCCTCCGGAGTACGGCCTTTACGCGGGTATGGTCCCCGCCATCATCGCCGCCATCTTTGGCTCCTCCTGGCACCTCGTCTCTGGCCCCACCACGGCGGCGTCCCTGGTACTCTTTTCCATCCTCACCACCTACGCGGAACCCGGCTCGGCTAACTACCTGGTACTGGCCTTCACCCTGACCTTCATGGTGGGAGTGATCCAGATCGCCCTGGGAGCGGCACGGCTGGGGGCCCTGGTGAATTTTATCTCACATTCGGTGGTGATCGGCTTCACGGCGGGGGCCGCGATCCTCATCGCCACGAATCAAGTTAAAAACTTCTTTGGGCTAGCGATTCCACGCGGGGCCTCCTTCGCGGAAACCTGGGGCTCCCTCCTCTCTCATTTAGGGCAAATTGACGGCTACGTCACCTCGGTGGCCCTTGTCACCCTGGTATTGGGGGTACTGGTGCGACATTTCCTTCCGCGCTGGCCCTACATGATCGTCGCCATGCTGGGCGGCGGCCTGATGGGTGCGGCCTATCACTGGACGGGGATCGCGCACATCAGCACGGTAGGGGCCCTCCCCGCCACCCTTCCCCCCCTCTCGGCACCTGACCTCTCGCTGGAGAACCTAAGGAACCTGGTGAGTGGTGCCGTGGCGGTCACCCTTTTGGCCCTCACCGAGGCAGTCTCCATCGCGCGGGCGATGGCCGTGCGCTCGGGGCAGCATCTGGACAGCAATCAGGAATTCATCGGCCAGGGGCTTTCCAATCTCATCGGCAGCTTCTTCTCCGGTTATGTCGCTACCGGCTCCTTTAACCGCTCTGGACTCAACTACACCGCCGGGGCCAAGACCCCCCTCGCCTCGGTCTTCTCGGCCATCCTGCTGGCTGTGATCGTCCTGGTGGCAGCTCCCCTAGCCGCCTGGTTGCCCAACGCTGCCATGGCCGGCGTGTTGTTCCTAGTGGCCTGGGGCCTGATCGACTTCCATCACATCCACCAAATCGCCCGTACCAGCCGCGCCGAGACGGCGATCCTCATCATCACCTTCCTTGCTACCCTCACGATCGATCTCGAGGAGGCGATCATCATCGGTGTCATCCTGTCCCTGGTGATCTATCTGAGCCGCACCTCACGACCACAGGTGGTTAAGCGTGTACCCGATCCCCAGCACCCTAAGCGCAAATTCAGCCGCGACCCTGCCTTGCCGGAATGTCCGCAGATGAAAATGGTGAGGGTGGACGGTTCCCTCTTCTTCGGCGCCGTATCCTCGATCAGGGACCAGTTTCAGATTTTCGAGCAAAGGGTACCTTCCCAGCGCCATCTGATGATCGTCGCCTCGCCAATCAATTTTGTCGACGTCGCCGGGGCCGAATTCCTCGTTGGCGAAGCCAAGCAGCGCCGCGCCAAGGGCGGTGGGCTCTATTTCATCCAAATGAAAAGGGCCGTACAGACCACTCTGGTGCGGGGTGGCTACATGGACGAGATCGGCGCTAGTAATATCTTTCGTTCGAAGGGCGAGGCGATTCTGAACGTATTTAACCGCCTCGACCCAGATGTCTGCCGCAACTGCACCCTGCGGGTATTCCTGGAGTGCGGGCAAAGGCCGGGTAGCCTGAAAGCTCCCACCGACCCAGGGCTCGAGGTCACTCCAGGTTCGGGACACGAGGAAGATCAACAACCCTCAACCGCATGAAACAGCTCACTGCCGAGCCCGGATCCGGCAGCGGCGAGGCGCCTGTGTCCAAGGCTCAGGCGCCCTTGTTACCTTCTAGCCCAAATCCAGGGCTCGTTCCAGATCCGCCAGCAAATCCTCGCTATCCTCCAGACCCACCGAGAGCCGCACCAAACCCTCGCTAATGAAATGGGCTGCCCGTTCCTCCTCGCTATAGACCGCATGGGTCATGCTGGCGGGGTGTTGGGCCAGGCTCTCGGCATCGCCAAGACTAACGGCGCGGGTGAAGAGGCGCAGGGTATCCATAAAGCGGCGCCCCACCTGGATGCCACCCTTCAACTCAAAGGCAACCATGCCTCCAGACTGGGCCATTTGGCGCCGGGCCAGGGCGTGCTGTGGAAAGGATTCCAGACCCGGATAGTGAACGACGGCCACCTGGGGATGATCGACAAGATAGTCCGCCACCCGCTGGGCATTGAGGCAGTGGCGATCCATGCGCAGGGCCAGGGTCTTGAGACCGCGCAGAATCAGGAAGGCATCCTGGGAAGACAGCACGGCACCCGTCATGTCCTTGATGCCGACATAGCGCACCTCGTCCAGGGCGGCCTTGGGGCCAACGATGACCCCGGCCAACAGATCACCATGCCCCCCCAGATACTTGGTGGCGGAGTGAACGACAAAGTCGGCCCCCCATTCCAGAGGGCGTTGTAAATAGGGGGTGCAATAGGTGTTATCTACGACCGTCAGAGCACCCTGCTGGCGGGCGATCGCGGCGATGGCCGCGATGTCTACCAAACGCATGTTGGGATTAGCGGGCGATTCGAAAAAAACCATGCGGGTCTTGGAGGAGATGGCGGCCTCCAGATTTGCCGGCTCCGTCAGGTCCAGATGCCGAACCTTGATGCCAAACTTCTCCAGACCCTGGTGAAAGAAGGCAAAGGTGCAACCATAGAGGGTTTGGTCTGCAATCAACTCGTCACCAGGGGCAAGCAGGGTCCAGAGCAGGGATGTGGTGGCCCCCTGGCCTGAGGCCGTGACTAGGGCCGCCTCGCCCTGCTCAAGATTGGCGAGGCGCTCCTCCAACAGACTGGTCGTGGGATTTCCGACACGGGAATAGACGAACCCCGCCTGTTCGCCAGCGAACCGGGCCATGCCCTCCGCCACCGTGGGAAAGCTATAGGTTGAGCTGAGGTAGAGGGGTGGAGTCAGGGCGCCATGGCCCGCATAAGGGTCATAGCCATAGTGGATGGCGCGGGTTGCAAAGCCCTGCTCCAGGCAGGTTTCGTCTTGATTAGGCATCTCGGGGTCGCTCCTTCCGTCATTCGAGCGAAGAGGGGGCTAGGTGGCTGTCCAGCATTGGATGCCGGGATGGGGAAACCTGGCCACAACTAGACCCCTTCGTCGCATCCGTCCATCAGAACACCAGGTTGATCATGCCCTGGGAAACCAGTAAGAACAAGATGGTCATGATGCCGCCAGCGCGCAGAAAATCGGGCACCCGATAACCTCCTGGACCCATGAGCAGGGCATTCACCTGATGGGTCGGGATAAGGAAGGAGTTAGAGGTGGAGATGGCCACGGTCAGCGCGAAGACCGCCGGATTTGCGCCGGCCCCAATGGCGATATTCACGGCCAAGGGCACGAGCAGAACCGTCGCGCCAACGTTGGACATGACCAGGGTAAAGAAGGTGGCGAGCACGGCGATCGTTGCCTGGATGACCCAGATCGGCATTCCCCCAAGTACTCGCAGTGTCTCGGTTGCGATCCATTCCGCTGTACCCGAGCCATCAACCGCCACACCCAAGGGGATCAGGGAGGCAAGCAGGAAGACCGTCTTCCAGCTCACCGCCTTGTAAGCCTCCTCAATGGAGAGCACCCCCGTTAACACCATACCCAGGGCGCCCGTCAACAAGGCGACGGAAAGACGCAATTGGGTGAAAAGCACCAATCCAAGGGTGATGGCGAAAAACACCAAAGCCGGAATCAGCTTGTGGGGTCGTAAATCCTCGTGGGGATATTCGGTAGTAATGACCACGAAGTTGCGGTTCTGTTCCAGGTGCGCGAGATCCGCCCAGGTGGTATGCACCACCAGGACGTCACCTACCTGGAAGGGAGTGTCGCGTACACCTAGCGTCCCCAAACTGACGGTTCCCGTTCCCCGGTGGATGGCAAGAACCGACAATCCATAGGTTTTGCGCATCCATACGTCGCGGGCGGTCTTGCCGATGAGGTTAGAAGCAGGCGGAATCACCACCTCGGCGATACCCGCCTTGGCTGGGGAAAGGGCATCGGCGAAGAACTCGAGATCCGCATGGACTTGGACGCCCGTCTCATCAACAAAGGTCTTGAAGTGCTTATCCGATCCCAAGAGACAAAGGATGGTGCCGACCCCGATACCAAGTCCACGATCGACCCCAGAAGAACCAAAACGCAGGCCATCGCCCTTGTCCATGCCAACACTGCGCACCTTCCAGCGCCGCTCCATATCGTCAATGTTAACTCCGATAAGCGGGCTGCCAGCAGGAACGCGTACCTCGTGGGTACTAATGGCTTCCATGCCATAGGTTTCGGCGAAATACTGCATCGTGTTCGCCCCTTCAAGACCCTCGTTCGCGCGTATCGGCAGCACGAAGCGACCAGCCAACACAAAGTAAAGAATACCCGTCGTGACCAGTGCCAGCCCGATGGGTGAAACGGCAAAGAGGGGGAAGGTGGCCATGCGCACATCTTCGGGCAGGGTATGGTTAGAGGTCAGGATCAAGTCGTTGAGCAGAATCAGTGGACTGGACCCGACCATGGTCACGGTACCACCGAGGATGGCGCAGAACCCCATGGGCATGAGTAAGCGCGACATAGGCAGGCCCGTGCGGGCGGAGATACGGCTGACAACCGGCAAAAAGAGGGCGGCCGCCCCCACGTTCTGCATAAAGCTTGAGATGAAGGCTACCGTACCTGAGATGATAGGAATGATACGAGTCTCGGTGCGGCCGCCCACGCGCAGAATGAAGGCGGCCACCTGAGACATGAGGCCCGTTTTGTCCAGGCTAGCCCCGATGATCATGACCGCGATGATGGAAATAACGGCATTACTGGCAAAGCCGTCGAACAGGTGGTTGATGGGCACCAGGCCCTCGGACAGGCCCATCAGGGGGGCCAGTAGGCTGGTGAGTCCCAAGAGAACCATCACCGAAATGGCCGCAACATCGACACCTACGATTTCGAAGGCAAACAGGAATACGACAAGTAACAGGAAGGATATGACCCAGGCAATCTCCACCGTAGGTACTATGGTGGCCAGCGCCAAACCCATCAGGAGAAAGCAGACAGCACCGATAGCGCGAGTCTTCAAGGCCGGAGTCTTAAGAGCCATGTCTTCTTCCCTCGTTGAAAAGCCTAGTAGGTGTATTACATATTAACCTTAACCTGGGCCCCGGACCAACCTGCCGCGGGCCAACCCCGCTCCCTCGAAACCGGAGATCTTGCAGTTGATCACCCGCAAGAATCCGCAGGGAAGATGGCACAACCAAAGGGATGCCTTTCGTACCCGCGGGAACCTCAGGCCCGCTCGATGGGGAAGGCCAGCACCTGGTCGATATGGCTGGCGCCGATCAGGACCATGAGCAGACGATCCAGCCCCAGGGCGACACCCGAGGAGTCGGGCAGGCCAGCCTCCAGGGCGGCGAGGAAGTACTCGTCCAGGGGCGGTACCCTCAAGCCCAAGTTACGCCGCCGGTCCTGGTCATGCTCAAAGCGACTGCGCTGCTCCTGAGGGTCGGTCAACTCCTGGAAGCCGTTCGCCAGTTCCAGTCCCTCCAGATAGAGTTCGAAACGCTCGGCCAGGGGTTCGGGGCCTGGCCTGATTCGAGCCAGGGACGCCTGGCTGGGGGGATAGTCGCGAATGAAGGTCAATCGGTCCAGGCCGAGGTCGGCCTCTAGGCAATGGGACAGAAGCAGATCCAGCCAACCATCGCGATCGAGATCCAGTTCCTCGGTACCGGCGATGGACTGTCCCCGGGCGTAGGCTTGAAGTTCCGCCGTTTCGACTCGGAAGGGATCCAGACCGAGCCGGGACAGGAACAGATCGCGATAGGCGAGAATTTCCACCGGCCGATCGGGTTGGCCCAATACCCCGCGCACCAGCGCGGCCACCTCGGCCATGAGCTGCTCCAGACCCCACCCCGGGCGATACCATTCCAGCAGGCTAAACTCGGGGTGGTGGCGACGACCGCGCTCTCCGTCACGAAAGACCTTGCAGATTTGATAGATGGGTCCAGTGCCCGCCGCCAGCAGGCGCTTCATGGGAAACTCGGGCGAGGTATGCAACCACAAGGACTCATGACCATTAGCGGACGACCAGGCAGTGCGCCAGCTCTCCAAGGCGGGGTCTGTCAGGCCGGCGTGGGAGGCGAGAGGCGTCTCAACCTCCATCACCCCTGCCTCGGCAAAAAATCGCCGCAGGCTGGCATAGAGTTGTGCACGGGCCTCCAAGGCCCCCAGTTTCGCCTGGGGACGCCAATCGTGCCGGGGCATGCCTTCAAGCTCCCATCCGCAGTTCCTCCGGTTTGGGCCCGCTCATTCCTCCTTGGCGCGGGAGACGTACTCCCCGGAGCGGGTATCCACCTTGATGAGTTCGTCGGTTTGGACGAAGAGGGGCACACGCACCACGGCACCCGTCTCCAGAGTCGCCGGCTTGCCGCCACCACCCGAGGTATCCCCCTTGAGGCCAGGATCCGTTTCGACGATACGCAGGATGACGAAGTTGGGCGGCTCAACGGACAGTGGAGCGCCATTGTAGAGGGTCACCTGACATAGATCCTCCTCCTTGATCCACTTGGCGGCGTCGCCGACGGCCGTCGCATCGGCGGTCAGTTGCTCATAGCTGGCTGGGTCCATAAAGTGCCAGACATCGCCGTCGTTGTAGAGATACTGCATCTGGGTATCATGAACGTCCGCCGCCTCGACGGTATCCCCTGACTTGAAGGTTCGTTCAACCACGCGCCCGGTCTTCAGATTGCGAATCTTGACCCGGTTGAAGGCCTGACCCTTGCCAGGTTTGACGAATTCGTTTTCGATAATGGTGTAGGGGTCGCCGTCCAACATGATCTTGATGCCGCCGCGAAACTCGTTGGTGTTGTAAGTCGCCATGTCATTTACTCATTTGGTGGGATCGCAAAATGATTCATTATACCCGTCACCCAGCCCTTTTCCGTCCCGGATATTGACCGAGGAATCGGTGTGGAAACAGGAACTCCGGGAGGCCTTCACCCAACCCGAGGCGCTGCTCGCGAGCCTCGGGTTGGACCCGCGCCTCGCCGCGCCCGCCGCGGCGCGCCAATTCCCCTTCCTGGTCCCGCGGAGTTTTGCCCGGCTTATGATACCGGGTGACCCTGACGACCCCTTGCTGCGCCAGGTACTGCCCATTGCCACCGAGCTCGAGGAGCAACCAGGCTACTCGACGGACCCGGTCGGAGATACCCAATCCCGGCGCGCCACGGGCCTGCTGCGGAAATATCAAGGTCGCGCCCTGCTGCTAGTCACGGGGGCCTGTGCCCTGCACTGCCGCTACTGCTTCCGTCGCCACTTCCCCTACGCGCGAGACACCTTGGTTCATGACCGCGACCAAGGTGCCATGGCCCTGCTGGCCGCTGATCCTGGCATCAGCGAGGTCGTGCTCAGCGGTGGCGATCCCTTGATGCTGGATAACGAGCCCTTGGCCAGGCTGTTGAACCGGTTGACAGCCATGGCCCACGTGCGACGCATACGCCTGCATACGCGCCTGCCGGTGGTTCTGCCATCGCGGGTTAACCCCAGCCTCTGCGCCCTGCTCTCGCGTAGCCGGTTACCCATCGCCTTCGTCATCCATGCCAATCACGCCCGGGAGATAAGCAATGTCCCAGTCCGCAACGCCTTGGGGGCACTGCATGGGACCGGCGCGACTCTGCTCAATCAAAGCGTCCTTCTCCGTGGCGTCAACTCGGATGCGGCCAGCCTTATTGACCTCTCCGAGACCCTGTTCGACGCGGGGGTCCTGCCCTATTACCTGCATCTGCTCGACCCCGTGACTGGTGCAGCCCATTTCGAGGTACCGCTGGCCGAGGCGAGGTCCATCATGAACCAACTCAGAACGGCATTGCCGGGTTATCTGGTTCCCAAGCTGGTAAGAGAGGTACGGGGAGCGGCCTGCAAAGAGCCCTGTGGATGAGCCCCGCAACAAGTAGGGTGATCAAGGGGAACGATAGGGTTGGAAAGGTACCGCGCGGTGATCCCATGCTGGCCTTACGAAACTCGTGTAGGGATAATCCCGGATTACCTCTCCGAATCACACCTTGACCTGGACAAAGACCCGTGGCACCCAAACTCCTGATTCTTGCCTCCCAGGAAGAGGATACCCATCGCATCCTCGCCGGCCTGCTCCAAGAGGGACTGGAAGCGCGGGGTAGGCATTGCGCGGAGCCCGACAAATTGCAGGAGATGATCGCTGCAAGCGCGCCCGATATCCTGCTGTACTCCCCGCAATCGCCGCTCATCGACCTGTCCTCCCGGCTGGAACAGTTTCGGAAACTTGACACCGACCTCCCCCTTATCCTGCTTACCGATGCCAGCATCGATGCAGAGCAACTTCTGGAAGCCCGTAAACAAGGGGCGCGCGATGCCACGGCCAAGGATAATTTGGCCTTGCTGGCCTTGGTCATCGCACGGGAATACGGAGATCTCAACCAAAGGCGGTTGGTCAAGAAGCTGCAGCGCCGAGTACAGGCCCTTGAAGATGGCCATAGTAAGGCCAACCCCAAGCCCCAGGTTCACAGGTCAGCTCAAGCCGGTTCGCCTCAGGTCCAAACGGAAGAGGGGGATCGCCAGTTCGCGCAGAGAATCAAACGCGCCCTGGGCGGTGATTACTTTCAGCTATTTTACCAGCCTATTGTCAGCCTCAAGGGCGACGGCCAAGAGCGCTACAACGTTTTTATCCGTCTGCGTAACGACCTTAATGAGATACGCGAGGCCAATGAGTTCCTGGCCGCCGCCGTCCAATCCGGTCGCATGGTGGCCGTTGATCACTGGGTCATCGAGCGAGCCATACTGGCCCTGGCCGAACAACGCGATCTGGGCCGTCAACTCAATTTTTTCATCAACCTGGCCGAGGAGACATTGCGGGAGGCGAATCTCGCAACCTGGATCTCCGAACGGCTTGCCCATCGGCAAGTGCCCGCGGACTGGCTGACCTTCCAGGTCATGGAGGAACATGCCCTCGCCCACTCCGACATCTACGGCAAATTGACCCAGGATCTCGCCCAGATGGGCTGCCACATGGCCCTCAACCGCTTCGGCAAGACCCACGCCCCACTCAAACCCCTGGTCCCTCTACCCGCCGACTTCGTCAAACTCGATCCCCAACTGACCTACGGCATTACGGACGACGATCGCAAGGAAAAGCGGCTCCATCAATTTCTCGAGGTGATTCGTAACCAATCCAAGGGCAGTATCGCCACCAACGTCGAGGATGCTCGGACCCTCAGTGTCCTCTGGACCGCTGGGATAGATTACGTCCAAGGCAATTTCCTGCAGCGCCCCTCACCCACCCTGGATCCAGTCCAATAGCAGTGATCGGACCGGATTCCATCCCATATCCGGACTAAGGCAAGGAGCCCAGGTTCACCACGCCATGAGGTACATGTCCGGTCGCGACCACGTCACGGGCAGACTCGCAATGCAGCGGTTGATCGTCGAAGAAGATGTCGGCGGCGAAGGCTCGCAGAAAGGCCGCCTTGTCGAGTCCCCCCAGGAAGAGGGCCTCATCGATACGCACCCCCCAGGCCCGCAAGGTGCGTACGACCCGCTCATGGGAGGGGGCACCGCGAGCCGTGATGAGGGCCGTGCGCAGGGGCGGATCCTCAACCGGGAACAGGGCCTGGATGCGGTGCAGGGCACTTAGGAAGTCCTTGAAGGGCCCACCCTGAAGGGGCTCGTGGGCGGCGGCGGTCTCAGTTTGATTAAAGACCGCCAGGCCCTCTCGCCTATAGATCCGCTCTGCCTCGTCCGAGAAAAGCACGGCATCACCGTCGAAGGCGATGCGCAGGGTTTCATCCGTGCCACCGGGATGGCGTTTGGCTTGCGACAGCAGAGTTGCGGCGGCGCAACCGGCCTTAAGGGCCATGGACACATCCTGAGGATCCGCAGAGAGGAAGAGGTGGGCGCCAAAGGCACCAACATAACGGTAGGGTGTGGCGCCACCCGCGAAGGCGGCGCGAGAAATATCCAATCCGTGGTGGCGAATAGAATTGAAGACCCTCAACCCGGTATCCGAGCTGTTGCGTGAAAGCAGGATGACGTCAACCCGCCCGCGTTCGCCAAGCCATTCGTTCAGTGCCAACAGCTTGCGGGCGAGTGGAAAGGCCACCCCAGGTTCCAAAATATCCTCCTCGTGGGCAGCCTGATAGGCGTAATAGGCCGCCACCCCCTCATTCTCGAAAACCTGGTGCGATTCCGCCAGATCGAAGAGGGCACGGGAGGAGATGGCCACCACGAGGCGGACGCTGCTGGGTACCCTGGAATCTGGATCAAGGGTCATGACATTCATTGAGGTAATTTTCCCTTCGTGGGTAATGCCGCTCCCACGCGAATCCCAGCCCAGCCCGGACGGGTTACCAGGGAATGATGGAATTCATGAAGCTCATGGGGCGGCTGATGTTTCGGTTCAGGTTCCCCATGTCATTGCTCATGTTGCCGGTGGTCTGGGTCATGACCCTTATGGATTGATTGAGGGATTCCATGCTGGCCATCATGGGCTTGAGGGTGGTGACATCCGTGGCCATAGATTCGACGTTGGTGGCCATGAGCCGGACATTGGCGCTCATCTGACTGACATTGTCAGACATGGATTGCATATTACTCGCCAGCACCGTCATGTTGGAATCTATGCTGATGGCCATATAGTGGACATCCTTCGCCAGGCTGAATACCAGATAGAAACCATAGGCGGCCAGGATGATAAAGGCGAACATGGAGGGGTAAACGATCAGTTCCCAGCGCTTGGCGCTGGTTTCGAAGGCATGGGACAGGCGATCAATGGCAATGCCATCTTCCGTCCCACTCCTAAGATTCCGGCCGACCGCCTCGGCCTTGGTCAACACTGAATTTTCGGCCATGGCTTTGTTTGTTGAAGACCCCGCATCGGGTTCCAGAATTATGACAAGCCAGCACCCGCCAAGTTCTACTTGAATCTAGCGTAGCACGTTCGGGTAGAGCATGGCGGCAAGGGATAGAAACTCCGTCGCCCCCTTGCCGCGCGGCTCCAGTTCAAACACCGCCAAGCCTTCGCTAAAGGAACGGCGGAAGACGGTGCGGGTGGCGATGCGTGGCTTTATGAACTTGATGCCCGGGAGGGTGACCAGTGCGGCAGCGGTCTCATTGGTCTCACGGACGCCCTGATGGGTGTCACCGCGATTGATAAAGCCGATCATCTGCGGCGCCTGACCCGACGCCGCAGATTGGACCAGGTGTATGTAGCGCTGAGTGGACCAGATATCCGCTTGAGAGGGCGGCACGGGCACTACCACCCGATCACAGAGCTTCAAAGCCAGGCGCATGGAATCCATGTCCGCCGTCCCGACATCCACCAAGGTCTCCTCGGCGCTAGCGAAGGTATCCTGGTTGATGGCGGACTTACCCTTTACCTTCAGCTTGGGTGTGAAGCCTTCCTCCAGACGCACATCCACCACATCGGTCAAGGTGGCCTGGGGATCAGCGTCCACCAGTTGCACCTTGACATCGGCCATAGCCAGCCAGACCGCGAGGTTGAATGTCAGGGTGCTTTTACCGGACCCCCCCTTCAGGCTACCAATAACCGTAATCATGGCGTGACCTCGCGGCCAGAATGAGTGATGAGCGCGCATCCGGAGGCCCGTGACGCGCCCTTGTGTACGTTAGGGCTTGGGTGCTGGAGCACCTGTTCCGCCTTGAGGCATCTCCATGGGGGTATAGCCGGCGGGCACTGTGAAGTTCGAGTCAGCCTGGGGGCCAACCTTGATATTGACGAGTTCACTGACGATACCGCCGGGTAATTCCTGCTTGATAGCCATCTTCAATTCTGGATCGTACCACTCGGTGCTGGCCATGGTTTTACCATCTGGCCCCGTCATCTTTACCTCCCACTTCTCGGTCTTGCGACCAGCCAAGTCTTCTTGGCCTTGGAGAACGCGTTCCATCTGCCCGCCCTCGGCCATGGTTTGGCGCAAGGTAAAGGCGGGACCGCGCTCCTTGTCGATCCATTGGGTGACAGTGGCGGTTTTCCCTTGCTGATTTACGGTGATATCCCAGACCAGGGTACTGCGCCCGGAAATATTCTCCTCTCCCTTGGCCCGGCAAGTCAGGCCAGGCAGGCCGGCGCACGGGTCCTGGGCGGTTGGTTCAACCCTGGGCTTGCCGTCTGGACCCAAGGTCGAACGCTCCACATAGCTCTTGCGATCAGGAAAGAGGATCCATTCCATACCACGCTGGGTATCCGTGATACGCACCATGCTTTGACCTTGGAAGGCGGCCTCCGTACGTGTCTTGTCCTTGCCGACCTGAATCTTGCCTGCGCTGGATTGTCCATCGGGTCCCCGTTGGACCATGTCGGCGGAAAATTGGGCATCCGCCAGCGCGATGGGGGCCACCAGCAAAGCCGCTAGGCCAATGGCATGGACACGGCGATCGGATGGCAAATGCTGATTCATAGGGTTATTCCTCATTGGGTGAATATCGATGTTGTAACGTGAAGGGCACCGGCCGGCTGATTGCCGGATTCTACGCAAGTTGCCTATCCTCTTCACCAAGGAAATTCAACGGCCACCAGCACCCGCACGGGGAAAGGTGCGCTCAAACCAATTTTCGGTTTCATCGGTTGGCGCCACAGGCGCCCTTACATCGGGGGGCGGACCCGGGTTCCAGCCACCGGGCCAGCTGTCAGGATAAGGGGTGGGGGCTGATGTCGAATCTCGACGAGGTGCGGTCAGGGGTCTCCAACCCGGGCTCGTTTGCCCGCGATCCCGTTCCTGGGCCGTTAGGGGTCGGTAGCGATATTCACCGGCAGAATTAGGATAGCCCTTATCAACGGGCCCATCACCGCGGAAACGATAGCTCCTTTGCTCGAATCCTGGAAATACATCGGAGGGGTCGCGGCCCTTCCCTTGGACTGGACCCAAGCCGGGATCGGATCGCAGCTTCTCATAGAGACCCGACCGGGTTGTCACCGCAGGAGGATTCGTCGGCGCCCTCGCTTGGGAATAGGCATCCCAACTACCCTGGGGGAAGGCACGGAGATCGCCAACCGGCGCATTTGGCACCTGACGCAAGGGCTCCCTATAGCCATAGGCGGGATCCCAGGGATCGGCTGACCGCAAGTTCGGAGACGTCAGGAATAAGAGGACCAAGGGGTATACCTTCATATCCCGGCACCACCTTGGCGCTCTCATTTGGACTCCTGCCGCTTCTTACTTGGCATAAAGAGTACACCCGTCAATCCTGTCCCGACCCCTCATCCGTATGGTTCTTAAGTCGAATGCCGCGACGCGGTGACTTCTTTTGGATCAGGTTGGCGGATGATGCCTCGGCCTTTTTTGCAGGCGCCATAGTTCTCCTGGCAGGAGCCGGCGTCTTTTTTCGCCCACTCAACTCGACCTTGGCAGTCGGCATCACCACCGGCACCGGGTTGGACTCCTGGACGGCCGGGCTCGTTGCGGCCACAAGGGGCGCCGCAGCAGGCTCGGGAGCGGACTCAAGAGGACCGGCGTCCTGAACCGGGGCAGGAGCGGGTGCGGGAACTGATGCTGGTGCTGCCGACGCCAGACCTACCAAGGGTTCTGCAGACGCACTAGCTGGGGTCGCAGCCTGCTCTGGCGGTGACGCAGGCCCCTCCACGGCAGCGGCCGAGGTCCCCGGCGGCAGGGAGACAACCCCAGCCTCCACCACCGGGGCCACCGGGGCAGAGGAAATCGGCGGGGCTGGCGGGGCCGGCGGGGCGGGTGGAGCTGGCGGTACCGGCGGCGCCTGTGGCACCGATGGAACCGGCGTGGACGGGGGTGCCGATGGTGGGGGGGGTGCCGGTCGGGGCACTGGTGCAACTGGCTTGGCCTTCTTGGACTTGAAGAGGCCCTTCACCAGATCGATCACCAAGAGGAGAATGCCCCGAACCAGATAGAAGGCCATGGACACGGCCTCGAACAGCCCCATCCAGATGCGCAACAACAGGCCAGCCTTTCCAGGACGCCCAGCCGATCGAGGAGCCGGCGCCACTTGGCCAACCCCACCATGGCCATTCGCCTCGCCATTGGCACAGGGAACCTTGAGACCCGGATGCGCCGTCGCCACCGCAACCTCACACAGATCCTTACTGGCCTCGACACATCCCAAGGGGATAACGATCAGGGTCAGAATAGTGGATACCAGCACACCCGAGGCAAGGGAGATCGCCATGCCCTGAAAGATGGGATCGGTGAAGATGACGCTGGAACCAGCCACCAAGGCCAGGGCGGTGATGAGAATGGGTCGGGTCCTGGTCTTGCAGGCCCTAATCACCGCCTCTGCCACTGGGACACCCTTCTGGACCTCATGAATGGAAAAATCGACCAGCAGGATGGAGTTGCGGACGATGATACCGGCCAGGGCTATCCAGCCAATCATGGAAGTAGCGGTGAACTCGCCGCCCTTACCCAAACTGAACATGAGGTAATGAGCAGGAATGATGCCCAGTAGGGTCAGCGGAATGGGCGCCATGATGACCAGGGGGATGCGGAAGTTACCAAACTCCCATACCACCAGGATATAGATCAGCAACAGAGCCACCATAAAGGCGGCACCCATATCGCGGAAGGTCTCGTAGGTAACCGTCCACTCCCCTGCCCACTCCCAGGACGACTCTCGGTCATTGGGTGGCGCCTGGGTCCAGGAGGCCTTTGGAACCACCCCATCCGGGGCCTTGTAACCGGTGTTATCCAATATGTCCTGAATCTGGAACATACCGTAGATAGGGGCAGCCAGTTTTCCACCCACATCCGCCACCACGAACTCGACGGCCCGCAGATCCTTGCGGAAGATGGTGTCCTCCTCGGGCACACGCTTGAAGGTACCCAGTTCGCGCAAGGGCAGTGTGACCCCAGAGGCCGACTGAATGGGCAGATCCCCCAGACGTTCGATCTCCGAGCGCTCTGCTATCGGTACCTGCATGATGATATTGATGGGTTCGTGACCAGCCCTCTCCTTAACGTCCCCCATGGGCGCGCCGCCAAGTGCCATGGCCAGATTGCGGTTGATGGCATCGACGGAGATACCGCCACGCACGGCCTTCTCTGTATCCACATCGAAGCGCCAATAGTCATAGGGCTCGCGCAGATAATTGTCCACATCCACTAGGCTTTCCGCCTGTTCGAATACAGAGGTCATATCGTGGGTGAACTGTCGGCGCACTTCAGCCGAGGGACCATGGATCTCTGCCACCACCGATTGGAGCACCGGGGGGCCAGGAGGCATCTCGACCACCGAGATCTTGGCACCCGTTCCTTCTACCAGCTTGGTAAGGATTTCACGGCCCTCGAGGGCAAGCTGATGACTGGTGCGCTTACGGGCCTTCTTGTGGAGGAGTTGTACCTGCAACTCGGCCTGCCATGGATCGGACCGCAGATAGTAGTGACGAACCATGCCATTAAAGTCGAATGGCCGTGCAGTACCGGCATAAAGCTGAACAGCCGTAATCTCGGCTTGGCTGGCGCGAAGTTTTTCCGCCAAACGATGGGCCAGATTAGCCGTCACAGGCAGGGCGGTCCCCTCCGGCATGTCGATGACCACCGAGTACTCGGGTTTGTTGTCCAAGGGCATCATCTTGACCGCTACCCACTTGAAGTAGAAGAAGGACAAGGTGAAGACAAAGGTACCCCAGAGCACTATCCTGAAGATGGCCCGCTTGCGTTTGCTCTCGATGAGTGGCACCAGAATGCTGCGGAAGAGCTTTTCGATCTTCTCCGCCTCCTTGTGCTCCCGCTTTTCGGCCTTCTCCAGGTAAGCCATGGAGGGCCTCAGCCACTTGGAGATGGCCAGATAGGGCGTGAAGACAAAGGCGGCAAAGAGCGAGATAAACATGGCCGCCGAGCCTAGTGCCGGAATCGGTTCCATATAGGGTCCCATCATGCCGGAGACGAAACCCATGGGCAGCAAGGCAGCGATGACGGTAAAGGTGGCAAGAATGGTAGGGTTGCCTACCTCGGCCACGGCATCCACGGCGATGTCGTCGCCGGTGTGGCCCTCCTCCAACCAGCGACGGTAGATATTTTCAACTACCACGATGGCGTCATCCACCAGGATACCGATGGAGAAGATGAGGGCGAAGAGGCTGACCCGGTCGATGGTGTAATGGAAAATCCAGGCCACGAAGATGGTCATCAGCAGGACGACAGGGATGACCAGCATGACCACCATGGCTGGGCGCAGGGCGCGGAATGCCCCCCATACCAATAGGAAAACCCAACCGGTGGCAACGAAGAGCTTAAAGATGAGTTCGCTGACCTTGTCATCCGCCGAAGCGCCGTAATTTCGGGTGACACTGACCTCGACATTGTGAGGGATACGCTCACCCTTGAGCTCCTCGACCTTGGCGAGGATGGCATTGGCAACGCTGACTCCGTTGGTCAGTTCCTTCTTGGCGACGGCGATGGTGACCGCCGGCACGCCATTGGCCTTGACACCTTCGGGAGCGGCCTGACCCGTGTAATAAGCCACCAGATGCCTGGCATCCTCCGGACCCTGAGAAACCCGGGCCACATCGCGGACATAGACCGGCTGGCCATGATGGGAACCCACCACCAGCCGACTGATATCCTCCATGCCCTTCAGAAAGGCACCGGTGGTGACGGAGAAATGGGCCCCACTGGTTTCTAGGCCACCAGCGGAGGTTTCGGCATTGGCAGTCTGGATGGTCTGTGCCACCTGATCCAGGCTGATACCGTACCCGGCTAGCCGCTCGGGCTGGACATCCACCGTGACCTGTTCGCGACGGCCACCCACGACAAAGGCATTGGCCGTATCCTGCACCTCCTTGATGGCCTGAAGCACATCCTGGGCCAGCAGGCGCAATTGGCCGTCGTCAACATCCGGCAAACCGTCGCGATCCGCATCCACGGACCAGAGGGTAAGGGTCACGATGGGGACATCATCGATGCCTTTGCTCTTGACCAATGGCTGCATGACCCCAGGAGGAATCTTGTCCTGATTGGAGGCCAGCTTGTCATTGACCTTGACCAGGGAAGGGCCCATTTTCTCGCCAACATCGAACTGAACGGTAACCATACCCCCATTGCGCTGGGCCGCGGAGTAAACGTGTTTGACGCCGGGGATCTCGCTCATGATCCGCTCCAGCGGCTGCATGGCGAGGTTGCTGACCTGCTGGGCGGAGGCACCAGGGTACTGCACCATGATGTCGATCATGGGCACCGAGATCTGAGGATCCTCCTGCCGCGGTGTCATGACCAAGCCGAGCAGGCCCATCATGAGCATGGCGACATAGAACAAGGGCGACAAGGGCGAGCGGAGGAAGAACCGCGCTGTGCGCCCGGCAATGCCGAGACTCTCGTCCTTAAACCTGGGAGTTCCCTCGGATTGGTTTAGGGTCTCGTCGTGATTCATGGCCTTGTACACCAGTGAGAGCTGCCCGGGAGGCGCCCAGGGAATACTGAGCGGGATGCCCCCCGGAGGAAGGACAAACGCCGGAGAGAAACCGGCGCATGGATATCAGGTTGGAAAAAAGTCCAGTACTTCAGCGGGCCGGGATCGATGTCCCCCCAGACCAGCCGGCCGCCACTCCGGGCGGGGGATCACCAAGGATCCGTTCGCCCGGACGCAGCCCACTGAGCACGTTCACCATGCCATCGGGTTGCCGCTCGCCAAGACGGACCAGACGCAGGTTGGGACGACCCTGCTCATCCAGCACATAGACCCCAGGCAAGCTGCCGTTATAGCGGATGGCCGAGGCAGGAACCTGAGGATTACCTCTTTCCGGGGCGCCAAAGTCCGGAACCATGACCCGGACGTACAACCCCGGCTCAGCCACTCCCTGGGGCAAATCCAGCTTGACCTCGACCGTATGACGTTGCGCATCCGCCATGGGATAAATCTGGGCCACACGCACCGGCACCCGTTCATGGGTGGCGTCCAACTCCGCTGTCATCATCATGCCCTCGCGGAGACCCGGGCGCAAACGGGAGGGGACATCGACATCTACCTGCAGGTATTCCACATCCGCGAAGGTTAACAGGGGTTGGCCAGGCTGAGTGGTATCGCCCACCTCGATGGATTTCTTGATGATGACGCCATCAAAGGGGGCAATGCTTCGAGCGTCGCGCAGCTTGGAGTCCAGCGCCTGCAAATCGGCCTGCAAGGACATGAGGGCGTTGCGCGCCTGCTCGACCTGAGTCCCGGAGGCATGCAGATCCGCCGAGAGTTCGGCCCCCGTGGAACGCTCGCCCATGAAGCCCTCCATGGGGCGAGTAAACATCTGATCAAACAGGTTGGGGACTGCCATGCCACCCGGCGGAGTTTTGGAACGTGGGGAGAAAATCTCACGATTAAACTGGATGCCCGCATTACGCCACTGGGCATCGGCAGTTGCCATCTGGGCCAGGAGGGCACGGCGCTTAGCCAGAAGTTCCTGATCGTCAATGGCGACCAGGAGATCACCCTTCTTGAATCGATCACCTTCGATACCAGCCAGGTAACTTATCCGACCTGGCATCTGAGCGGCGAGAGTGACCTCCTTGTAGGGGACTACGGAGCCGCCGATTGACAAGGTAGGCGCGCCCTCTGACTGACGAACTACAAACTCACCTGCCCCTTGCTGAGGGGGATAGCCACCTTGCTGAGGGGGGTAACCGCCCTGCTGGGGGGGGTA
>CAZFZB010000022.1:27628-30719 GCA_964523415.1 uncultured Chromatiaceae bacterium
GGGGGGTAACCGCCCTGCTGGGGGGGGTAGCCCGGAGGGGGGGAGGCCGCCACAAAAGATGCAATCCCCAACCAGGTCACCGTGACCAGGCCCCGCATCATTGGATTAACCATAAGCTTAGCCATGCAATATTTACCTTAACCGCTGGTCCAGCAAGCACTGGTCAGTGCCGTGGCGAATGCTGTAAATCTATTCGGACGAACTCAAGTGTCTGGAGAATGCCACCTGGACTACTACACGCCCAAGAGGAAGCTACTTTATGCTTATGAACAGCGAGCACCAAGAACTATTATGCCGGATACTTTGTACAGCTTCAATACTATGGAGCTATTATTAGAGTTAAATCAGATGCCTAACAAGGGAAGGGAGACCCGGAGCCATTTGAAGCTCGCCGATTGGCCTCTCAACCCCCGTTGGGGTTAACATCCCTCCAAATCCAACCCCAGAGGAATTTGCCCAATGCACCCCTCCACGGATGCCATCGAACAGCAACTTGTTAACCTCGAATCCCATCTGGCTCAGGAGAACCCCGTACTCCTGAACACGGTCCAGAGTTTTCGAGCCCTGGACAAGGTAGCCCATGCCATGGGTCTGTTAGCCCCAGACCAATCCTACGCTACGCAGATTCCCTGGTGGCCCCTGATTTCGGTGTTAGGCACCTTCTCGGCCGGCAAGTCAACCTTCATCAATCATTTCCTCGGCTCCAAGATCCAGCGTACCGGTAATCAGGCCGTCGATGACCGCTTCACCGTCATCTGCTACAGCCGTGAGGCTACCGCCCATGCCCTGCCGGGCATTGCCCTGGATTCGGACCCCCGCTTCCCTCTGTATCAAATTTCCAAGGATATCGATCTGGTGGCGGATGGCGAGGGCAAACGCATCGATACCTACCTCCAACTCAAGACCTGCCCAAGCGAGGCCTTGCGGGGCAAGATCCTTATCGACTCCCCCGGGTTTGACGCCGATGCTCAGCGCACCGCTACTCTGCGTATCACGGATCACATCATCGATCTCTCCGACCTGGTGCTCGTGTTTTTCGACGCCCGTCATCCGGAGCCGGGTGCCATGCGCGATACCCTGAAGCACCTGGTCTCCGATACCATCGGCCGATCGGACGCCAGCAAGTTCCTTTTCATCCTCAACCAGATGGACAGCACGGCCCGGGAGGACAATCCGGAGGATGTTGTGGCCGCCTGGCAGCGCGCCCTCGGCGAGGAGGGTCTGACCGCCGGCCGTTTTTACACTATATATAACCCCGACGCCGCGACACCTATCGAGGACGAGGGGAAACGCAAACGTTTCGAGGCCAAACGCGACCTAGACCTGGGAGAAATCCACGGCCGCATGCAGGAGGTCGAGATCGAGCGCGCCTACCGCATCGTCGCCGCCCTCGACAAAACGGCCAAGGACATCAGTGACAAGGCCGCACCCTTCCTCACCCGTGCCCTGCACCGCTGGCGCCTGCGCACCCTCTGGGGGGACGGGATAGCCCTCGGCGCCTTGGCCGTCCTTTCTCTGGTCGGTACCCTGGAGATCGGATATTGGAGCGAGCGCTCCGCCCAACCGGGCTGGGTCGCAACCCTCATCGATCTTTCCCTGGATCTGGTACTCCTCGCGGTACTGCTAGGCATCGCCGCCCTCATCCACTTCGGTATCCGGAACCTGGCCGCCCTCAGCCTAAGGGGCTCCCTGCGCAGGGAGGCCGCGTCACTCGGGATTCGCGGCGACCTCATGGCCGCCTTCCAGCGCAACACCCGGGCCTGGCGCACCATGCTCGCCCCCAACCCCGCCGGTTGGACCAGTTCGGCCCGGCGACGCCTCGCCAAGATCCGAGACGATGCTAACTCCTATGTCCAGACCCTGAATGACCGATTCACCAACCCCTCGGGCGATGTCCTGGTGCCAGGCGGACATAAGGTACCGCCTAAGGAAGAAAACTGACCTGGCCCCCCTTGGATTGGAGCCTTCAGCGGAGAATCCATGTCGAATCCACAAGCCATCACCATCCCGACCCTGCGGGTACCACCCCACCCGGTCTGGCCTGCGCTAAGCGCGGCGGAGAAGGCGGACCTCAAGGCGCGCATCAAGACCCTTCTGGTGGCAACGAACGCCGTACTGGTCGCTCACTATTACACGGATGGTGACCTGCAGGAACTGGCGGAAGAGACGGGTGGCCTCGTCGCCGACTCCCTGGAGATGGCCCGCTTCGGCAGCGAGAGCCAGGCCAGCACCCTGGTAGTTTGTGGTGTGCGCTTCATGGGCGAGACGGCCAAAATCCTCAACCCCGAAAAGCGGATCCTCATGCCGGACCTGGCAGCGACCTGCTCCCTGGACGAGGGCTGTCCGGCGGACCTTTTCACAAACTATTGCGACCAGCACCCGGATCACACCGTAGTGGTTTATGCGAACACCTCGGCAGCGGTCAAGGCCAGAGCCGACTGGGTGGTGACCTCCAGCATAGCCCTGCCGATCGTGGAGTACCTCCATTCCCAGGACCAGAAGATTCTGTGGGCCCCGGACAAGCATCTCGGGCATTACATTGAACGGGTCACGGGCGCGGAAATGCTCCTGTGGCCTGGTGCCTGCGTAGTCCATGAGGAATTCAAGAGCTTCGCCCTAGACCGGGTACGGCACCTCCACCCCGAGGCAGCCGTCTTGGTTCACCCCGAGGCCCCGGACGAGATCGTGGATCAGGCCGACGTCGTCGGCTCCACCTCCCAATTGATCAAGGCCGTTCTGGAGATGCCCAACCGGGAATTTATCGTCGCCACGGACGAGGGCATTTTTTGGAAGATGCACAAACTCGCCCCTGACAAGAAACTTATCGCCGCCCCCACTGCAGGTGTGGGCGCCACCTGCGAAAGTTGCGCCCGCTGTCCCTGGATGGCGATGAATGCCCTCCAAAACCTGGAACAGGCGCTCACCGCGGGCTCCCCGGAAATCCAGATCGACGATACCATTCGTGACCGCGCTCGACTGCCCATCCTAAGAATGTTGAATTTCTCCCGCGAGCGTGCATCAGGTGGCCTCAGGCCCCTAGCTAAGGTCAGTTGATCAACCGGGCTTACCTCAAGGTACCCCCGCGAATTCT
>CAZFZB010000023.1:0-3103 GCA_964523415.1 uncultured Chromatiaceae bacterium
GGCGTCTTGTTTGTGTAGTGCGCCGTCCATGGGTAGATAGAATATTAGAATATTCCGATATAGTCAAAATATATTTTCGGCACCCGAACTGGGCCCCTGGGGCAGGCTGCGAGCCTTACCCCTGATTGCCTGATCGGAGGGTGAGGTGGCGGGGTTGTCTCAGCGCCTTGGGGGCGCTCAACCTGGCCAGGCCCCAGCCCTCTCGACTGGGTATCCAGGGGTTTTTGGACCATCCCGGGGGTCCGAAAAGGGCAAAACTACCAAACGAACCCATTTTGGGGCCCGACCAGGGTTCGCGGGGCTAGACACAGCACCCTGATGGTTCTCATCCGGGGCAGACCCCGCCCTCTTGCCAGGGCTTCCTGGATTTTTGGATCATCCCGGGGGTCCGAAAAGGGCAAAACTACCAAACGAACCCATTTTGGGGCCCGACCAGGGTTCGCGGGGCTAGACACAGCACCCTGATGGTTCTCATCCGGGGCAGACCCCGCCCTCTTGCCAGGGCTTCCTGGATTTTTGGATCATCCCGGGGGTTCGAAAAGGGCAAAACTACCAAACGAACCCATTTTTGGACCCGATCAGGGCGCCCGGGGCTTTTAAGGCGGGTTCCGGCCCTGGCTGAATCTCAGGTCGGGCAGATTGGCCCGGCCTATGACGTGCAGGACGACCCCGGCCCCAACGAAGAAGACCAGGCTGGCCCCCAAGCTGGCAATCACCGGGTGTTCGCTCCCCAATTCGCCGATCCAGATAAAGAGGGCGGCCAAACAGAGGATTGCGCACAGATAGGACACCAGGGCCATGCCATAGGCGATGCGCTGGCCTATGCCGCGCCTGGATGCTGAGGGGGAGGTATCGGTCAATAGGAGATTTTTCATGAAACAGGAAGCAGGCTAGGACAGGGGAAGGGATCCGGGGTAGCGGCGACTCTCGGGAGCAATCTCCTCATCCGTGAGATAGCAGCCGGGGTCCTCCGCCCAGGGATCCCCGCTCATCTGGAAGGCGCGGGTGCGGGTGTTGCCGTCGCAGATGGCCAGATGGGCGCAGGTACCGCAGCGTCCTTTGACGGGCCTGGGCTTTTGTTTGAGACCAGCCATCAGAGGGTCGGAGCGGTCCTCCCAGATTGCGGAGAAGGGCCGGTCACGGACATTGCCCAGGGGATAGTTCCACCAAAAGCTGTCGGGGTGAACCTGACCCAGGTTATCGATATTGGCGATATGGAGCCCCGAGGCATTGCCACCCCACTTGACCAGAACCTGGCGCAGGTCCTCTGACCGTTCCGGAAGGTGCCGCCGTGCCCAATGGAGCAGATAGACGCCGTCCCCATCATTATTGCCCGTTACCAATTCGACGGCCTGGCCTTGCTGGATTCGCGACCAACCGGTCTCGATGAGGAGATCCATGGCCTCCCGGGTCATGCTGGCATAGGCATCCCGTGCCCGGTGCTTGTTACCGCGCCCCGCATAGTTCAGGTGGGACAAATAAAACTTATCGATCCCCTCCTCCGCCATGAGGTTCAGCAGTGCTGGCAGGTCCTGGGCATTGTCCTGACAAAGGGTGAAGCGCATGCCGACCTTGATACCGGCCTCGTGGCAGAGACGCAACCCCTGAAGGGAGGCCTGAAAGGCGCCCTGACGACGGCGGAAACGATCATGGGTCTCGGCCAATCCATCCAGACTGATGCCCAGGTAGTCAAAGCCAACGGCAGCGATGGGCCCCACCAGGTCCCGGTCTATGAGGGTGCCGTTGGTGGACAGGGCCAGATAAAAGCCCATGGCCTTGGCGTGATGAGCCAACTCGAAGATATCCGGACGCATCAGGGGCTCGCCACCGGAGAGGATAAGCACGGGCACCCCGTAGGCGCGCAGGTCGGCCATCACGGCCATGACCTCCGCGGTGGTCAATTCACCGGCAAAGTCCTTGTCCGCCGAGGTGGAATAGCAGTGCGCGCAGGTGAGGTTGCAGCGCCGGATCAGATTCCAGATGACCACGGGTCCGCCGGGGACGAGCGGGGATGCGGCCGCGGCCTTGGCCAAACGCTCGGGGTTGGCAAGGAGGTGGAGATAGCGGCTCAGTCGAAACATCAAAGAATTCCCTGGGGTTTGAAGCGTAACCCGGTCTTTTTCAGCACGGCGGAGCTGAATAGAACCTCATGGCCGCGACAGGCGCCGGCGAGGAGGGTCCGGACGCGTTCGGCGGCCGCGAGTACCTGGGCGCGATCCCGCCCATGCAGCATGGCGAAGAGGTTATAAGGCCAGAGGGGTAGCCGGCGGGGGCGCCGATAACAGTGACTCACGCCCTCCAGAGCGCCGACCTCGCTTCCCAGGCGGTCCAGGGCCTCGTCATCGATATCCCATACCGTCATGCCGTTGCCTCGCAGCCCCAACCGATAATGATGGGGGACGGCCCCGATGCGGCGTATGGCACCTTGTGCCAACAGCCCCTTGAGACGGTTCAGGACGGTCAGGGGAGATTGGTCAAGGCGTTCAGCGATCTCGGCATAGGGCCTGGCTACCAGGGGCAACCCCTCCTGGGTGGCCGTCACCAGGGCCTGATCCAGCGTGTCCAGGGGGGTGGGAATGGCGGTTGGAACCCGCGTCCAGCGGCGCATGGCGAGGCTGCCATCCTCCCCCAGCCAAAGCCAGAAGCCTAGGTGATACTCGGCCAGCTTGGGGAAGTCCAGCACCTCCAGTCCCGTCAGCCTCTGGAGATGGTCCAGGGTTCGCTGGAGGGATGCCTCGCTGGGGGTGGCGAGTACGAACCACATGTTGAGGGCGTGATCGCGGCGGTAGTTGTGGGCGACCTCGGGCAGGGCCGCAACTTGTGCTGCAATCCGCTCGAAATCCGCCTCGGGCACCTGCATGGCGGCCAGGGTGAAGCACCCGCCCAGGCGCTCCGCGTCGAACAGAGGGCCCAGTCGGGTGAGCAGGCCCCTTGCCAGCAGACCCTGGATCAGGGAAATCAGGTGCGCCTCCTGGGTCCCCAGGTCCTGGGCGACGGCCGCGAAAGGGCGATCGATGAGGGGAAAGCCCCCCTGATAGCGATTGATAAAGTTCCTTTCCAGTTCTCCCAAGCCCAGGGGCGCGGAGTCACCCCGCCCGGAGCC
>CAZFZB010000023.1:3203-14718 GCA_964523415.1 uncultured Chromatiaceae bacterium
TGATAAAAGGCACCCCGCTGCTTGAAGCGCCGACCGCTGAACAAGACCTCGCAGGGGCTGGCCCCGAGGTCGAGGTCTCGTTTCAAGGCCGCGATTAGGGCAAGCACCGCCGTACGGTCACGGCCATGGATCATGGTGAAGAGGTTGAAGGGCCAGACCGGGAGGCAGCGCGGCCGGCGGTAGCAGAGGGTGACATAAGGCAGTTGCCCGATGCGCCGACCCAGGGCATCGATCTCCGCGTCGGGCAGGTCCCACACCACCATGGCATTGGCTCCATAACCCAGTTCCTTATGACGGACCACCACCCCCAGGCGCTTGATGGCGCCCGTGGCCATCAAGGTCTGGATACGGGCGATCACGGCCCCCTCTTCCAGCCCCAGATCGGCGGCGATGGCAGCAAAAGGCCGCTCCACCAGGGGCAGGCCCCCTTGGATGGCACGTATCAGGGCCGCATCCCCGGGATGGTCAGGGCTGTACCCGGCTGACTCATTCATGTCCATTGCAGTGGGAACCCCAGATCGATGTGATATTCGGCCAACATGGGCAAATCCAGCACCGGCAGGCCGGCGCGGCGCCCAATCTCGGCAAGGACCCGCTCCAGGCCACTCTGATCCGGTGCGGTGAGCACGAACCAGAGATTGAATGCGTGTTCCCGTTCGTAGTTGTGATTGACCTCGGCAAAGCTGTTGACCAGGGTCGCCACCTCGGCGAGGCGCTCCGGAGGTACTGCCATGGCCGCCAGGGTGCTGGCCCCCAGTTGCCGTGGCCGAAAGACGGGGCCTACCCGGCTAACGGCCCCGCTCTCGGTCAGGAGTCGCAGGCGGGCTATGACCTCGCCCTCCGCCAGTCCCAGTTGCTCCGCCATCTGGGCGAAGGGCCGGGGCACCAGGGGAATACCGGCCTGGAATTCATCCAGCAGGCGACGGTCGAGGGCATCGAGCCGGTTCAGCAGTGGGGAGGCGTTCATAGCCCGATACGGAAGGCGCGGTCGGTGAGAAAGATGCCGCTCGGTTTGGTGGCGGGGATGCTGGTCAGGCGCTCGAAGGTCCGGGTGTCATAGACATCCACCCGATCCTCGTCCCGCACCGAGATCCAGACCTCCTCGCCCCGGGGCTCGAACTCCATATGCAGGACCGCCTTGCCGGGGGTGAGTTCCTGTATCACCGCCAGGCTCTCGGCATCGATCACCTGGATGCGCTCATTATCCGGCAGGGCAAAGTTCACCCAGATCTGGCGCCCGTCCGGCCTGGCCATGACGAACACGGGCTGGCCTGCCACCGGGATACGGCCCACCTCCGTCCAGGAATCCATGTCGATGACCAGCACCTCGTGGCGACCAACGGCCGGGACGAAGACCCGCCGACCTGCCACCGCCCAACCCTCCAGGTGGGGCATCTTGAAGACTGGCAGGGGTTCCTCGCCCCGCCCGTAACCCGGCAGGACCCGCCGCACCCCCTGCTCCGGGTGCCAGAGGTCCAGCAGCGCCAGGCCATCCTCACCAAAGAGTCCGGCCAGATAATAACGGCCATCAGGGGTGATGAGGGCGTCATAGGGCTGGCGACCGATACCGCGATGGCGGGTCACGGCGGGCTTGGCCGGGTTTGACAGATCGGCGACCCAGATCTCCCCGCCATCCCAGAGACTGAAGACGAAACGGTTGCCGGGGGCATCCACCAGTCCAATCACCTTGGAGGCCGGTTTGCCCTCTTCGTACAGGGCCGGGATGTCCGCCACCTGGTCGAGGGTCTCTGCATCGAAGACGCGCACCCCGCCGGGCTCGTAATTGGCTACCGCCACCAGCCTTCCGTTCTGGGAGATGGCGCCACCAATGGAATTGCCCGCCTGGGTCACCCTCCGGTCCAGTTTGCCCGTCAGCAGATCCACCTTGGAAAGGCCGCCATCGCGGCCGAAGACATAGGCATAACGCCCATCCCGTGAAAAGACCGCCGAGGCATGGGAGAGGTCCCCCAGGCCCTCGATCCGGCCCAGGGCCTGGTTGCCGCTGGTCTCGATCAGGACCAGGGAGCCCGAGCCCCGCTCCACGACGATACCCAGATCACCGGTGCCACGGAGGCGGGGTTCGGCGGCGGCGAGGCCGGCTGCCAGCATCAGGGCCGTGATTAGGAGGCCCCCCCTCTGGTTGCGATTCCGGGCCGGAACCCATCTATCCGGGGTCATGGGTTCTCTCCTCTGAGTTCGCGGGCGAGCCATTCGCCCTCCGCCTCGGTAAGGAATCGGGACCAGGGGGGCATGGCGGTTCCCGGCCGGCCCTGTAGGATGGTATAGGCCAGGTAGGGCACTGGCTTGTTGGCGATCTGCTCGGGCCGCAAGGGAGGCCCCAGGCCTCCACCCAGGGTAAGGCCATGACAGGAACCACAATCCTGGGTCAGGAATTGGCGAAGGGCGGCAGCCCTGGCCGGGGAGATCGGGACCTGGGTCTCCGCGGGAGTTCGCGCCGGAGGTGGGGCAGGGTCAAGGGCGGGTGGGACCGCCGCCAAGGCCGCCAGGCTGACCCCGGACAGGATGGTCAGAAGGCCGGCCATGCCGGCCATCCAGCTAAGGAAGATCTTCAAGCCTGTCGGCATAACCCTGACTCCTCGCTTTGCAGCTTCTACCCCAGCCAGTGCCAACCCATGCAGGCCCTGGACCCTCGTGGCATGAGGGCTAAGCTAATGACTATAGGCCCCCTCGGCCCTTGACTCAGGTCAAACCGGGACGGTTCTTCAGTGAAAACCCCGTCGGTGAGGGCGAGGCCTGGATGCCCGGCAAGGAGGGCCGGGCGTCCTGCCGAGCAACCTATTGGATTGGCGTTTCCCCGGATCCTGCGCCTTCCCAGCCAAAACCCACTTGACCTCCATCAAGGCCAGCGAGGTAAGGCTATCATAAGCTGTTGTTTTAGATTTTATCTCCGGCAATAACGGATGAGAACGGCAGTCGGCGCCATGGTGGAACAGCGATATCCCCCCGGAGACCTGGCCATCTGGATCTTCATTCTGGCCGAGTTGACGGTCTTCGCCATCTTCTTCTCTGCCTATGCCTTTGCGCGCATGAACAACCCCGAGTTGTTTAACAGTTATCAGGCCACCCTGGATCGGGGGGCCGCCCTGGTCAATACCCTGGCCCTGATCACCAGCAGTTACTTCGTGGTACGGGCAGTGGCCGCCATTCGCGTCGGCGCGGGCAGGCACTGCGCACTTTGGCTTGGGATGGCCATTCTTATGGGCCTGGTGTTCCTGGGGGTGAAGGGGTTCGAATATGCTCATCATTTTGGCCTGGGCATCACCCTGTCCACCAATCGCTTTTACATGTTTTACCTATCTCTGACCTTTTTCCACTTCATGCACGTCATCCTGGGCCTGGTGATCCTGCTGGCGGTCGCCCACAAGGCCTTCAAGGGCGGCTATGACGTCCGGGACCACACCGGCGTTGAGACGGGGGCCTCCTATTGGCACATGGTGGATCTGGTCTGGCTGATCCTCTTTCCCCTGGTTTACGTGATGCGCTGAGGCAGGAGAACATGATCGTCAATCCCCCCTTGCTAAGGCCCTGCACCTGGGTCTACCTGGTCCTCATCGCCTTCACACTCACCACCTTCGCGGTGGGCGTTTTGGGACTGAGTGGTCTCTCCTTTAGCCTGCTGGTGCTCGGTATCGCCCTCGTTAAGGGTCAGTTAGTGGCCGATTTCTTCATGGGGCTGGGGGGACTGCGGGGCCCCTGGCGCTGGGTCATCCTCATCTGGTTAACCTTGATTGGCGTCATCATCACCCTGGCATTCACCCTCAGTTCCTGATCGAAAGGCATGCGACTTGACCCAGATTAAGGAGTTCACGCCAGGCGCATTGGATGATGGATCGACCCGCGGTCCGGAATGACCCTGAGGACTGTGGCCAAACTCCCTTCCCCCAAGACACTGTCCCTAGGAGACGCTCATGATGCGCTACCTTCCCATCCTGGCCGGAGCCCTGACCCTGGTCAACGGTCTTGCCCAGGCAGCCACGCCTGCGGACGTCTGCAGCAACCTGGGGGCCGCCCGCACGGCCCTGGTCAGCATGCTCGATGAGTCCGATGCCGCCAAGCAGACCGGCTATGTGGAACAGATCAAGACCGCAAGTGCCGCCCTGGATTCGAATCTCGCCGCCATGGCCGGGGGACCCGATGCCGCCAAGGCCGCTACCTTCAAGCCGATCTGGGATGCCTTCAAGGGAACCCGCGAAGGGGAGATAATCCCCGCCATCAAGGCTGGCGACATCGCCAAGGCCAAAGGTCTTGCCACCGGGATCCAGGCCGGGCGGATGAAGGAGATGAAGGCGACCATGGGCTGCAACTGAGTCGCGGTCACCACGAGCATCCTGGCCCTGCGTGGGGCCAGTCCGTCAATCGGCGGGCTGGCCCCTCTCAGGAACCGCCATCAAGGCCTAAGTTTCTGACCGAAGGCAGGATGCGATGAAGTCCGTCCAGACCCCGACCTCAATTTGCCGAGGAATCTTCGGCAAGGAAGCCTAGATGTCTCCTGCTACCACCCTCGCCCCCCCTTACACCCACGCCTTCGCTTCAGATGCTGAGATTCACTACCAGCCCCAGGGCCGGGAAGTGGCCCTCTTCGAGCACGCCTTCCACAACCAATTGCCGGTCATGATCAAGGGCCCCACCGGCTGCGGCAAGACCCGCCTGGTGCGCTACATGGCCGCACGCCTGGGCCGGCCCCTCTACACCGTCGCCTGCCATGACGACCTGACCGCGGCAGACTTAGTTGGGCGCCACCTGATTGGCGACTCCGGGACCTTCTGGTCCGATGGCCCCCTGACCAGGGCCGTGCGCGAAGGCGCCATCTGCTATCTGGACGAGGTGGTCGAGGCCCGTAAGGACACTACCGTGGTTCTGCACCCCCTGACCGACGACCGCCGGACCCTCATCCTCGAACGTACCGGAGAGACCCTGGAGGCTCCCCCCGGCTTCATGCTGGTGGTCTCCTACAATCCCGGCTATCAGAACCTGCTCAAGGGCATGAAACCCAGCACCCGGCAACGCTTCGTTGCCCTGAGCCTGGGTTTTCCCCACCCCGAACTGGAGACGGCTATTCTGACCCGGGAGACGGCCATCGACCCTGCCCTGGCGAGGCGGCTGGTGGTCCTGGCCTGTAGCCTGCGCACCCTAAAGGATCACGACCTGGACGAGGGCGCCTCCACCCGTCTCCTGGTTTATGCAGCCACCCTGATCCGGAGCGGCATGCCCATCCTGGACGCCTGTCATGCCGCTCTGGTGGAACCCCTGACCGACGATACCGAGACCATCGCCGCCCTGCGGGAGGTCATTCATGCCAGCCTGGGCGGCCAAGCCTGATGGAAGAGCAGGTCGGCGCCCTATGGCACCGCCTCATCACCCGAGCCAGCGAACGCCGGTTTCCCGCTGCCGCGGTCCGTCTGGAGGACATGATTGGTGTAATCCGCATCTACTTTCGCGCCCTGGGAGGGGACCCTGGACTGGAGGTCAAGGCTGGCGACGAATATCGGCATGGTGCTCGGCGCGGCCTGCTGGCGCGCATCGCCGGGGCTGGCGACAAGGTGGCTCTGGCCTGGCGGGATGATCGTTCCCTCCTCCTGCCATCCCTGATCGACCGTTATCCGGAGTCGAGGCTCAATCGGGATCTCTATCTCTGGCTTGCGGCTCTCGCCACGGGTGAGGCCCGGCCGGATGATGATTGGCTGACCGGTAACCAGCACCTGACACTGGGCACCCTGGCCCGCTTCCCCGGTCTGGGTGACACTTATCGCCACCTGGTTTCCGCCCACCTCGTCGAGCGCCCGGACCCGGCCCGATTACCACCCTTGGAGGCCGAGGCTGAGGCGTTCATTCGCCTGGCCTTGACGGCGCCCGGCAGCGTCTGGCACCTGCCTCAGGGTCGCCACCCCCCTATCCCGGTCCCTCTCTGGCTGCACCCGGACCCGCCCCTGCCCCTGGGCAGTGGGACAACGACGGAACAGAGTGGTGAAGAGCAGGAGAGGTCCACCTCAGAACCCAGAGCCGACTTGGGTCGGCGCCGTCGGCAGGCCGAGCGAGCCGAGATGCCCCGTAAGGACAACGGATTCATTGCTATCCGCATGGAGAACATCCTGACCTGGGGTGAGTATGTCCGGGTGGACCGTGCCACCGACGAGGAAGACGACCTGGAGCGCGCCAAGAGTGCCGCTGAGGACATGGACCGCATCGCCGTCGCCCGCGACCGCAAGGCCAGCGGTGCGCGTCTGCGCTTCGATCTGGACCTCCCTGCCGCCAGCGAGGATGACCTGGTTCTCGCCGATGGGGAGCGCCTGCCGGAATGGGACTGGAAACAGGGGCGCCTCTTACCGGACCATTGCCGGATCCAGGAGTTGTTGGCCGCCGAGGCCCCACCTTGCCCTCTTCCGGAGCATTTGCGCCGGCCCGCTCGCCGCCTGCGCGATCAATTCCAGGCCTTGGCCCCTGCCCGCACCTGGCGGCGCGGCCTTTCGGATGGTCAGGCCATCGACTTGGACGCCTATCTGCGTTTCGCCACCGATCGCCACGCCGGCGCCCAGGGAGACCCCAACCGCCTCTATGCCGACCTGCGCAGCGGCAGCCGCGATCTGGCCTGCCTCCTGTTGGCGGACCTGTCGCTCTCCACGGACACCTGGGTCAACGATCGGGGCCGGGTCATCGACACCATTCGCGATAGCCTGTTTCTGTTCGGCGAAAGCCTGGCGGCTACCGGGGACCGCTTCGCCATGCTCGGCTTCAGTTCCCGCCGCCGTGATCCGGTGCGGGTCCATCGGATCAAGGCCTTTGAAGAGCCCTATGATGCCAGGATTCGTGGTCGTATCCAGGCCATCAAACCAGGATATTACACCCGCCTGGGGGCCGGGATCCGCCATGCCGCTTTGCGTCTGGCGCGAGAACACGCAAGCCTGCGCCTGCTGCTGATCCTTACCGACGGTAAACCCAATGACCTCGACCGTTACGAGGGACGCTGGGGTATCGAGGATACCCGCCATGCCGTTAGGGAGGCCCGTCGCCAGGGACTGGAGCCCTTTTGCGTGACCATCGATCCCGAGGGAAACGACTATCTCCCTCACCTCTTTGGCACCGGTAGTTATGTGGTCATCCGCCACCCAGCCGAACTGCCGGCCCGTCTACCTCAGCTTTACGCCCGGATGACTGCTCGCGGCTAGACTGCCCGCCACTTGCCAATCGCACAGGTCACCCAGATCCGGGCGGCAGAGGCGTCCAGGGAAGGTTCGAAGGGAAGACTGGATAGGGCTGGCAGATTGACGGGGCGTTGGACCCCATGGACCGGGCGACTGGGTCGCTGACCAAGGCCTATCTCAACTGGGGGAATCAAGCCGATGCGTGCTTGTTCAAGATGGCACGGGTCTAGTCCCGAGGGGTGTCGTTCAGCCAAATACTGAACAGGAGACGCGCCAGGTTTGGCCTGTGCTTATAAAGTTGGCCGGGTCCCTGGTTTACCCAGAGCCGCCAGTAGTGTCTTCTCATGCCACCGATCTTCAGGCCATTCAGAAATGAATGAGGAACGACCGGTTTGACTTGCGACGGAAACACCTGATTGACCTTTATACCCGTCACATAAGCGGCATTGGCCAAACCCAGGCGTGTCACGTCCTCGGCTACCCGTTCCCAATCGATGGGTTGGCAATTACGTCTCACCTGCAACAGGATATCGAGCATGCGTATCGTACGCCCCAGGTATTCCGTTACCGCGGGATGGACCAGGCTCAGCACCAGTTCATCGTGTTCGGAAAGATAAGGGAAGGGCCCCATGCTCTGGGATCTGGACAGCCACTCCGCCGTCGGATTGAACCTGAGTCTCCCGACCCGCATCGGTGCATTGTGCAGGTCAATGTCAACCCCTTTGATACGTAGACAGTGTTCATGTGGCTTGGATGGCGATAATCCGGGTTCGCCCCCTACCGCAACCAGTAACTCGATTGCGGATTCATGATCCTCAGGTTTGACCAGGATATCGATATCGGCGCTAGGCCGCATGTAGGGGGAGTCATAGACCCTCCTTGCCAGTCCGAACCCCTTCATAATGGCCCAATCCCCACCCAAACCCTTGAAGGCCTTCGCCACGGCGAGGGCTGCCGCCTCCATTTTCAGAGAGCGTAGCAGGGATTCCCGCCGAATTAGATGCCAAGGCGCCAGGTTAGGGATCGCGGTCCCCGGCCTGTTGGCAAGGGAGTCCCCCTGACTCACAAGGGCCGCCACAATACCCAGGAGGCCATGGCTACTGAGCCACTGTCTACGCCCTGCCGAGCGGGCAATATCCTCGCCCCCCTGGTCCCGGTCGGTTTCGTCCTGGGTGCCGTCCGCAAGGAGTGCCTGCGTCAGGAATGCCTCCGGTTGAGTTATTTCGTGATCAGGCTCTGCCCACGCCTGCAGGGTACGCAGCGTCCGGGCCTGAAATTCATCGAGGGGGGTGTCCTTAGCCATCGTTCAGGGGAATATCAACCGGATGTACCGGGCATGAGCGAACCCGATGCCATGGCCAGTCGGGGCACTCTAAGGAATTCTCGTCGCAACTCGGTACGCGACGGTTGGTTTACCGGCCCTGGGCAACCGGCCATGGCGAGCGCTCATCCTGGCGGTGAACCTTCGGGATGAGGTAGTGGCGATGAGACCGACGGCCGTTGCCTGCCAGAACCCTGGAGGGTAGCGGCCAGGGACGGCGCGACAAAGCAGCCAACCACGGTGAACTGGCCAAAGCTGACGCCGCCGGTCACGGGGACAGGCCCCGCGGCTACCCAGGCATGGGCCTTCATGCCGGAGGGATTCGTAGGATCGCGCAACAGGCCGAAAAAGAAGGTATAGGGGATCCGGTATAACCCCATCAGGAACCGCGCGGTAATGGCCTGGGGGAAGCAGTTCGAATCCCAGGGGGTGTAATTGGCCGTCAGACGAACGACCCGGCCGATGAGGCGGGCGCGAGCCTCCTGATCTGGAGCGAGCAGGGGCAACCAGGGGGCAATTCCTGACACTTGCCCCAGGTAGGGGGCCAAATGCCGGAATGAGATGGTGAAGATCAAGGCCTTACTGATGCCCAGGATCAGCCATACCGGCAGGAACCAGGCCTGGATGAACCGGGGTTGGAGCAGAAAAGAGCTGGCCTTACGGCGCAGGCTGGCAAGGTGGGTCATCGGCCGGTGAGTCCCAAAGGATGGACTTTGAACGCACTCTAGCGAAACAAGGGAAAAAGGCAAGGGGGGCTGCTGGCCAGGGCGGTCGTTGCAATGCCTGGCGCCGGGGGGGGATTGGGTCCTGGCCAGAAAGCCCGGGTCCTCCAGGGCGGGGCATGGGCGGTTTGACCTTGGTCAAGGTTGCGAAGAAGGCCATCCTCTCAAATGGTCCCCGGCCGCAACTGCTTTCAGAGGACCACCCAACATGGCACAAACCTTTACCAAGACAATGGCGCGGAACATCTTTTATGGTGGTTCCGTGTTTTTTTTCTTGCTTTTCCTGGCGTTATCCTTCGATACCACTATGGCTCTGCCCAATAGGGATCGGAGGGATCTGCTCGATCACAACACCGAACTCGGGCGCCAGATCGCCCGTGGCAAGGAGCTTTGGGAGAACAACAACTGCATCGGTTGCCATTCCTTACTTGGGGAAGGCGCCTATTTCGCTCCGGAATTGGGCAATGTCTATGTGCGCTTTGGCAACAACACGGATGCGATCAAGGCATTCATCCAGAGTCGGCCGGCAGAGGGTATTCCAGGCCGTCGCAGCATGCCCCAGTTCAATCTCCCCCCAGCCGATCTGGAGGCCATCGCCCAGTTTCTGAAGTATGCCTCGGAGATCAACACCTCCGGCTGGCCGCCCAACAAGCAGGGCTGATTGGATACCCTTCCCAGGAGTTTGCAAGATGAAATATCAATCTCAAGGCGTGGCCAAGCTGTATTTCATGGCCGCCATAGCGCTGTTCGCCGCCCAGATCCTCTTTGGGCTCATCATGGGCCTACAGTATGTGGTCGGGGACTTTCTGTTTCCCGAGATCCCCTTTAACGTGGCGCGCATGGTCCACACTAATGCCCTGATCGTGTGGTTGCTCATGGGCTTCATGGGCGCGGCCTATTACCTGGTGCCCGAAGAGGCGGAACGGGAATTGGCGGCCCCCTGGCTGGCCGTGCTCATGTTCTGGGTCTTTTTGGTCGCCGCCGCCCTCACGGTCGCGGGCTACCTGCTGGTGCCCTATGCCGGCCTAGCCAAGCTGACCGGTAACGCCATACTGCCGACGATGGGCCGGGAATTTCTGGAACAACCCACCATCACCAAGATCGGCATCGTTATCGTCGCCCTCGCCTTTCTGTTCAATATCGGCCTCACCATCCTCAAGGGCCGCAAGACGGTGGTCAATCTGGTGCTCCTGATCGGGCTTACCGGTTTGGCGGTATTCTTCCTGTTCGCCTTCTACAATCCGATCAATCTAGTTCTGGACAAGTTCTTCTGGTGGTGGGTGGTGCATTTGTGGGTCGAGGGTGTTTGGGAACTCATCCTAGGTTCCATCCTCGCCTTTGTGCTCATCAAGACCACGGGCGTGGACCGTGAGGTGGTGGAAAAGTGGCTCTATGTCATCATCGCCATGACCCTCATCACCGGCATCGTCGGTACCGGGCACCATTATTACTGGATCGGCACCCCTGAGTACTGGCAATGGTGGGGCTCCATCTTCTCCGCCATGGAACCCATTCCCTTCTTTATGATGACAGTTTTCGCCTTCAACATGGTCAATCGCCGCCGCCGCAACCATCCCAACAAGGCTGCCATGCTCTGGGCTTTGGGGACTGCCGTGATGGCCTTTCTGGGGGCAGGGGTCTGGGGCTTCCTCCACACCTTGGCGCCGGTGAACTACTACACCCACGGCACTCAGATCACCGCCGCCCATGGCCACATGGCCTTCTACGGGGCCTATGTGATGATAGTCCTTGCCATGATCTCCTATGCCATGCCGATCCTGAGTGGCCGCGAGGCCAACAGCCAGCGCTCCCAGGTGCTGGAGATGTGGTCCTTCTGGTTGATGACGGTCTCCATGGTCTTCATCACCCTCTTCCTTACCGCCGCCGGCATCCTGCAGGTCTATCTGCAACGCTTCAGCGACGCCCCCCTCCAGTTCATGCTCGTCCAGGACAAGATCGCCATCTTCTACTGGTTGCGGGAACTGACCGGCTTGGTCTTCCTCATCGGCTTGATCCTCTATATCTGGAGTTTCTTCGTCGCCGCCAAGGAGCCGGGCCTCACAGTCGCCACCCAGAATCTGCAGGTGGAGGGAGCAACCTAGGCCTGAAGGAGTTAACCCTCACATTGATCGTATAGAAGATGACAAGGTCAGGGACGACCTCTCTCCTTGAACACCGACCCCGAACCCGAGGACCACTCGAAGGTTCCGGGGTCTTTTTCGTAAGCTTTACCCTCAGTTCCCGGCTAATAATTTCATAGACGTAGAAGGTGGAATAGTCGAACTTGAAGGAGTGGCTTTCTTACGGTCCAA
>CAZFZB010000023.1:14818-30445 GCA_964523415.1 uncultured Chromatiaceae bacterium
AGACGTAGAAGGTGGAATAGTCGAACTTGAAGGAGTGGCTTTCTTACGGTCCAACTACGCGCCTCCTGTATGCGACTGGCTGACGGTCGTTTGCTGACTTTAGCCTGCGCCCGGGGCCTCGCCTGAGCGGAGGAATGCCCCCGTGAGGAAGGTATGCAAGGCTTGATAACAGGTAATCGGCGCATCGATGACAATCAATTCGTGCGACAAGGCGTTTTCGCTGGGCAAGGCCCCCGAGAGCATCCTTGCGAGCACCGGCTCGGCGGTGAGTACCACGGCGTCTCCTTCCGCTGGGCCGCCGACATGAACCTCCATCCGAACCTGCCCATCGGTAACGCTATAGCGGGTCCAAAGTCCGCTTTCGATGAAGCCGAGCGAAAAACTGGGTGGTGAGTCGTTTGGTGAAACCGATTTCGCCAGGGCGGTCTGGAGTTTATTTAGTTGGCGCACCGCATCCAGGTATTGCTTGGTCGGCCAAGTGCCATTGCGCGTCTCTCCGAGATCGATGACGCCTTCGTCCGACGCTCATTTCAGTGCGACCGCGACGACCAGGGAACTCGGATACATCACCGAGAAGTAATTTCCAATCGTCCCGTGGTAGCCACAGGCCGCAGCCGGCGGCAGCAGGACGGTAGCCATTATCCCAGCGATCAATGCGGTTGAGAGAGAGCGTATTGGCTACATGGGTGCGATCTCCGATGCCCTTGCTCGATGGCCGGGGCGAAAGCTTGGCCGTCCGCCCCGCCGCACACGAGGTTCAGGGTGTCACTATATTGAACCAGAATTCGAACTTGTCGAGCAGTGCCACGAGCTCTCCCAGCTTTTTCGGGTCTCCGTTGATGGTCACGTTGCCCGCAGCGGTTTCCTTCTCCAGTGTCGTATTACCAAGCACCACGTCGTTCAGCGTACTAAGCTTGATCTTCACACTGGCGTCGGCCTTATCGGACTTCGCACCGGCAAGGTGGCTCAGGGCCCCGTTGGATAGTTCGACCAGATACTGCTCCTTGGTGTCCGGGAAATTGAAGTTTAGGGTGATCGACTTTCCGGCAGTCTTGGGGCCGTTGAGGCGCATGCCGATGTAATCGAAGAACAGATCGAGGCTCATGGCCTTGACCGTATCCGGACTCGCGGTATCGGGTGTGGGCAGTTCCTTGACGCCCTCGCGTAGCTCCTTGGCACCTGTCAGGTAGAAATTGCGCCAGGGACCGTTTTCACTCTGATAGCCGAGTTGCTCCAATGCATCCGCCTGAAGGTTTCGGGCCGCCTGGTTTTTCGGATCGGCGAAGACCACGCGATTTACGACCTCGGCGACCCAGCGGTAGTCACCCGCGTCATAGGACTTCTTGGCCTTCGCGAGAACGGCATCGGCACCACCCATGAACTCGACGTACTTCTTGCTGGCCTCGATCGGTGGATACACGTGCAGGGTGGCCGGGTTTCCATCGAACCACCCGAGATAGCGTACATAGGTGGCCTTCACGTCGTGGTGGAGGGTCCCGTAGTAGCCGCGGTTCGACCAATAGGTGGCAAGCGCCTTGGGAAGCTCGACCTCCTCGGCGATCTCGACCATGGTTTCGCCGTGGTTGGCTAGACGCAGGGTCTGATCGTTAATGTAGCGGTACATGTCGCGCTGCTTGGTGAGATGGTTGATGACCGCCTCGTGGCCAAACACCGGCCAGTGGTGCATGCCGAAAAGCACGTCAGTGTCCTTGCCCCACATGGCCATGGATTCGTTGATGTACTTGGACCAGGCTAGGGGATCGCGGATCTTGGCGCCGCGCAGGGAGTAGGTGTTGTGCAGGGTATGGCAGGAGGTCTCGGCCGTGGAGGCCGCCTTTAGATCCTTGATGTGCCTGTGCATTTCCGCGGGCGCCTCGGTGTCGGGGGCGAGCAGGAACTGGAAGGTCAGACCGTCGATGTTCTCCGTTTGCCCAGTCTTGGTGATGAGTCGGTCGGCGGGATCAGGGTGATGGTGCCGCTCGATGTGGTGGTACCGAGCCCGGCGCCGACCTGTCCCTTTGGATCCGCCGGCAACAAGTTGCCGTACATGTAGCTGGCCTGCCGGCTCATCGCCGTCCCAGCCATGACGTTCTCGGCGACGGCGGCCTTGAGGAAGCCCACGGGCGCGTAGATCTTGACCTTGCCGGACTTGACGTCGGCCTCGTCCACGACGCCGCGCACGCCGCCATAGTGATCCACATGGCTATGGGAATAGATGACCGCCACCACGGGCTTCTTGGGCCGATTCTGATAGTAGAGGTCCAGGGCGGCCTTGGCGGTTTCGGTGGAGACCAGTGGGTCGATGACGATGATGCCGGTGTCGCCCTCGACGATCGACATGTTCGACAGGTCGTAGTTGCGGACCTGGTAGATGCGGTCCGCCACCTGGAACAGCCCGGAGATGTTTATCAACTGCGACTGGCGCCACAGGCTCGGGTTGACCGTATCGGGTGCCTCCGAGCCCTCCTTGATGAACCCAAACTTCTTCGGGTCTCAGACGGGACGGCCGTCCTCGGTCTTGATGATCTCGTCGGACAGGGGGGCGATGAAGCCGCGATGGGCGTCATCGAAGGACTGTTTGTCACCGAACGGAAGCTCCTGAAGGAGCTTGGCGTTTGCGCTCTTGGTGGCAGCGGTCGCGTTTCCCGGGCCTTACTGCCCGACAGCGGGCTGAAGTGCCAAGCCCACTGCCAAAGCCAAAGCGGTCGCGAATACAGATCGCTTAATTACACATGGATACATCTGGAATTTTCCTCCTGAAACGGACAGTGATCAAAGGTTGCCGCACGACGCGGCTTGCGCACCAGGGTGCAATGGCCACCCGGGCGCCGGCGTCGATATGGCGAAGTTACCACCACGTTGGTCACGTTAGAACTGGCGTAGCGCGCACCGCACGCCTGTGGCCGAACGTCTCGATTGTGTACACAGCGAGCGGAATAACTGAGCTCCCTAGTTGAGAAACTGCATATTGAACCCGGCAAAGATCTGCCAGTCGGGCTGGCCCGGACCGCGGTAGACAATCGACGCCTGGGGCTCGACGAAAAGGTTGAAGACCGTCTTACCCTTCTTGATGACCTGGCCGATACCGAGCCCCAGGGGGATGCTGTAGGCGTCGTTCTCGAAGTTGTAAACCCAGATCGGGGCGGATCGCAGATAGGTCCCCTTACCGAGCTGGTAGAAGGCGAATGGCTGAAAGGCACCGGTATTGACATCGGCGCTGGAATCGCTGCCGGCGAAACTGGCCTGCCAGGTGAGGAGATACCCGTATTGAAAGCGCTTCGAACGCCCGTCGAAGAGCACATTGGCAAAGCCGCCTGACCACTTCTCCGAACCGAGCCGCTCGTCGGGAGCCGTGGGTGCGGTGATTTGGGGACCCAGGCCGAAACTCACCGCAGGGTTTCCGGTGTCGAAGAGATAAGCGGCGAACACGTTGATGTCGCCCATGCCAGTCGCCAGATCACCGTTGCTGGCTATAGGGAAGGTGTTCACCGGAAGGGAGGCGCGCATCAGCCAGCTGGTGCCCGCCACCTCGAAGGGCTTGGCGAAGCGCACCCAGAATTGGTTGCCGTCCTTGTCCGTGTCGGTGATCCGCCCGATGTAATAGTCCTGGAAGTTCAGGGCGGTCATATTGGCCAGGGGGTTGTTGGCCTGGGCAGCGGCATCGCCGGCACCCTCGGCCCCCGCCGCAGCCCCTATCAGAGCGACGCCAAGCAGGATGCCTACGGATAACCGTGGCAAGATCCCAGGGGTACAAGGCGTCGGCCATGCGGCCATCGGATGGCTTTGATGCTCGGGCATATCGGATACCTGCGGGGGACCAACTTTCGGGGCAGCGGCACTCTGCCGTTTCCCGGCTGCGGAACTGACAGAGCCCCGCCGGCAATAGCTGTCGGACGGGGCTTCCTGGCGGTCTACAGGCGCTTAGTTGCCGCTCGGTAGAGGGATGCTGACGCCTTCCTTGCCCAACTGGTCCCGAACCCATTGGAACTTCTGGTAATTCGAGATCGTGATCGGGCCGGTGTAGACCTCGCTCTGGAGCTTGCGCGGCGGATAGTCGATATAGGTCTTCATCAACTTGCTGACCTCTTGGTTCATGGTAACCAGGGTCCAGGTGTGCTCCGTGTAGTTGTTCATGAAAATGTCGTAGCGCTCTTGGGGGTCGGCCCAGAGGTCGAAGACCTGGGGTGCGGTAGCGACATACTTTTCAGGACCCTTCCAGCCGAGGTTGCTGTCCACCGCGAGTCCCCCGGTCTGGGCCCCGTCGTCGCCGCGCAGGTTGAAGACGGCCTTGTAGTTCCCGGCCCGTACTGCACCTGGGCTGAGCTCGTTTTCGGTGAAATAGAACCACGAGGTGCGCGGATCCTTGCCCGTGCCAAACAGCACTGGGGTGATGTCGTAGCTGTCAAAGATGATCGGCTGGCCTTCGCGGTCCTTCTCGGGAAGCTTGACCCCGGCGAGCGAGGCGAAGGTCGCCATCAGGTCGAGGCCGCCGACGATATCATGATTCCGGCTGCCGGCCTTGATCTTGCCAGGCATGACCGCGATGGCTGGGACTCTGCTGCCACCTTCGCGCACCGTACCCTTGGTGCCGCGGAAGGGCGTGTAGCCGGCGTCGGGATAGACGTCCTGCCAGGCACCGTTGTCTGTGGTGTAGAAGACTAGGGTGTTTTTGTCCAGGCCCAGTTCCTTGAGCTTATCCATGATGTGACCGACACGGGTGTCGAGTTCGACGACCGAGTCCGCGTACTTGCTCTTGGAAAGGGACTTGTGCTCAAACTCGGGCGCCGGCAGGTTCGGTTGATGGACCTTCATGAAGTTGACGTTGATAAAGAAGGGTTTAGAGGGATTCTTCGCCGCCTTCTCCAGGAATTCGATCGCCGCCTTCTCCACATAGCCATCGAAGAAGGGGATGCCGACCACGCCGTCGGGGTAGGTGACGCCGTGCAGGGTAATGGGCTTGCCAGGTTTGTCGACATACTGCCCATTGATTTTGAAGTCCTCCTTCGCCTTCTCGCCCGCCTTGCCCGAAAGCGAGCCGATGGTCACCTTCTCGAACATGGCTCGCAATTCCGGATCCATGTCCGGGAACCAGGTCGGGTCGCCATAGGTGTAGGCATTGAGGTGATAGAGGCCAACGTACTTCATCTCGTCGTAGCCCTGGGCATTGGGCAGGGAATAGTCCGCCTCGCCCAGATGCCACTTGCCCGTGAAGTAGGTCTGATAGCCGCCCTGTTTGAGGACGGAGGCCAGGGTCCATTCCGCCGCTGGCAGCCCTCCCCCCTGGCCCTGGAAGGCCACGGTCGTCATGCCGCTGCGGTTGGGGATGCGCCCGGTCTGCATCGCGGCGCGGCCCGGGGTGCAACTCGGCTGGGCGTAAAAGTCGTAGAAGGTCATCCCTTCGTCGGCCATCTTGTCAAGATTGGGGGTGGGCATGCCGCGCCCTTCGCCACCGCCATAGGCCCCGATGTCACCGTAGCCGTGGTCATCGGCGACGATGAAGAGTATGTTCGGCTTCGCATCGGCAAGGGCGAGGCCAGGCGCGGTGGCCACCAGGAGTGTGGCCAGTGTCGTCGTAGCCAAGGTTTGTTTTCTGCTCATAGGGATCTCCAGGTTAAGGGAATGGTTCTTGGGTAACCAGCGCGCTGTCTCCGCACGGCGAAGCCTCCCTGTTACTTGTTGAAGGCGAAGACGCGGGCCCAATCGTGCTTCATGCTGATGACGACCCAGCCCATCGTCTTGGCCTCGTCCAAGAGCGATTGGGGAAAGGCTCCAAATGGGGTATCTGGCAGTCCGTTGGCCGGGCCATAGGCATACTCGCGTTCAGCGTCATCGTGGAGCACCAGCATCATCAGCCGTTGACCGCCCCCGGCGCCGGTCCATTCCAGCATTTGCTGGTCGCCGGCGGAATTGCCGAAGGCCGCGATGGGTCGCTTACCGATGAATTTGTTGATGCCGACCGGCTTGCCCGTCTTGTCGTCAATGAAGTCGATCTTAGGCAGTCGTATCAGTTCTGGCTTGCCATCCTTGACCTGATACTCGGTCGCGATGCTGGAGCCAATCACCTGCTCGGGTGGGACGCCGTAGAGGGCTTCCGTCATCGGCCGCATGAACTCGATTCCTCCCCCGGAGACGATGTAGGTCTTGAAGCCATTGGCGCGCAGGTATGCGAGGAGCTCGACCATCGGCTGGTAGGTCAGATCGGTATAGGGCCGATTGAAGCGCGGATCGCGCGCCTTGGCCAACCAGTCCTTGACGATGGCCTCGAACTCGGCGGTGCTCATGCCTGCGTGGGAGGCCATGACCAGCTCCAGCAGGCCCTTTTCACCCATCGCGGCCAAGGCCTTGGGGTCATTGTTGAGCACGGCCTTGTATGGCTGTTGGTCCTTCCACTCCGGGTGCTGTGGCGCTAGGTCCTTGACCCGGTCCAGGGCGAAGGCGAGCTGAGTGTAGATGGGATGCTCGACCCACAGGGTGCCGTCGTTGTCGAAGGTGGCGATGCGCTCCGCGGGCGGGACAAAGTCGGGCGAACCTTCCTTCGTCACCCTCGCTACAAAGGCGACGATAGACCCTTTGGTCAAGCCATCGTTCCAGGATGGCAGCGGGTCACCAGGAGGGAGGGCGGCCTGGGCATTGAAACCCAGCACCCAGGTTTGGAGGAGTACGACGATGAAACCGCATGTCTTTGTCATGGTTGTCTTACGAAGGAAGATAAGGGGCTGGCAAATTCTCGGTTCTGAGCCACTCACCGGGTCCATGGATGCCGATGTAGTGACCGTGACGGTTGAGGATCGGGGCGCTTGATGGTTCGTCAGGGGACCTGGTTCCAAATCCGGATGGGGCCACCTTTACAGGGGCCGATGCAAACTTCAAGGGATCTGGCCAATATATCGTTGCATCCCCGAGAAATGAAGTTACCGGGGATTTTATGCTAGTGACCCGGACTGCACCTATGCGATTCCGGCAAATTTCCATGACCTTTCCATGAACGTCGGAGGTGGTTTCCGGTCTGCTGGGCCATGGGCGAGGCCTGGATTCAGTGCCTTTGACAGATCCTTCTGGGAGGCACCCATGCCGTGGGCGACGGTGTCTGACCGGAAGTGCCATCCTGTGGATCCGGAACTGCGGACCTGGATCAAGCACCTCGCGCTCCCTGCCCTGTGCCCGGTGGCGCGGGTCATAGAGCGGCCCCTGCCTTACGCCTTCCGCGACGAACTGGACCTGAACCCGACTTGAATAAGAGTACCGGGGAGGCCATTATTGCTGCATTGCACAATAGAACCCGCCCAGGCGGTGATCCCGCCTCTTCTCGGGCTCTTTTTGGCCGGTAGGAGGCTTTCCATGCGTGAACGATCCAACCCTGATCCCTCGATCGCCAATACCAGGCAACTGGCTGATGGTTCAGTCTATGTGATCCGGGCCTCGCGCCCGGACGACCATGAATTGTTGTTGCGTTGCTTCGCGGCGCTCTCGCCAGGCTCCCGTCGTAAGCGCTTCTTCATCGAAAAACCGACCCTGACCCAGGGTGATCAGGAGCGGTTGCTCAGGATCGATGGGCATGACCATCTGGCCTTCGTGGCGGTTCGCGTCGATGCGGAGGGCCGGGAATTGGAGCCCCTGGGCTTCGCCCGCTGCCATCGTCTAGAACCCGGGGGAAAGATTGCCGAGCTTGCCATGGCCACGGTAGATGAGGCTCAGGGCTTGGGGGTGGGCTTCGCCCTCCTCATCCGGCTGATCATGGCGGCTCGGGACGAGGGCATCACCCATTTCTGGTTCGAGGTGCTGGCAGAAAATCACGGCATGCGCCGCTTGGCCCACCTCATCGGGGCCAAGGCTACCTGGGGGGATGAGGGCAACCTGGAGTACGATTGCCTCCTGGCCGAAGCCCTTTGCAAGGTCCCCGCCCACCCGGAGCAGCTTACCCCTTCCAATCCGACGCAACCAGAACCGGAACAGGATTGGCCCTGGTATCTGGACCCCGCCCTGTGGCTGGAACCCTGGACCGAGACCTGGCGTTCCGAACTGGCCAGATACCTTAGCCTGTTGGAGGCCGCCAACGAGGATGTCAACCATTGGCTGGCGTGGCAAGGTCCCTTCTGTAACCCTGACTGGCGCTGGGCGGCCTAACCCGATTCGATGCTGCCGTGGACCAACCCACCGCGCCTTAAGGCGCGGTGGGGCTCGCCTTCTTCTCTGGCCCCGAGGCCTGGGCCAGCCAGTCCAGGATCCGCCGCTCCTGATAGTCATAGAAGGGATTGTGCCTCTGGCGCAACAGCCAGTTGCCGGGAAGTTTGAGGACGCCATTCTCGCCCCGGATGGCCAATTGACCAAGAAAGATCTGATGAGGGTCCGCGGGGGGCTGGCGACCGTAAAGGAGATCATCGGGGGGAAAGGGTAAGGCGACATGCGAAAGGGCAATGACGTCATCCGGCCAGGCTACCTCCAGGGACTCGCTGGCTGTGAAATCGGCGGCGAAGGGAGGCTTGTAGTCTGCCAGGACCTCGCGGCTATCTGAGGAGGCGTTACGGATGAAAGTGATGGCAAAGGGCAGGGTATCGTCTGACAGCAGACGCTTGGTCAAGCCCCCCGCGTCGGTGATGAGGAGTGGGGCAATGAGGTCGAAGCGGTTGATGTCGTAGAGGACGAGTTCGTGGTGTTCCGGTGCCAGATGCTTGAGCAGTCCATCGGCTACGGCTCTCGCCGATACCGTGGCATCCACCGCCGAGAGCAGGACCAGCGTCGGAGGGAAATCTTTGATGGGCCCAGAGTTCGCAAGTTGCCGTAGCCGACCCGTCACGCCCTGGGTCATGCGATGTACCTGGAGGCTGGCGTTGGCGGTGAAGGAGTTATACCGGAAGGGGTCGAATTCGGGCATGATCGCGGTCCAAGCCAGCCGTTCTAGACCCGGCAACTGGCCCAGTCGTACTAGCCAGGGTGTCAGACTGGCCACGCGGGTGAGGCCAACGGCCGGGGAGATCAGTACCAGGCTGGCGGGCTCCTGGTACTTGTCATCGGCCCGGGCTTCGAGGCTGAAGTCCAGGGCTAGGGCCGCGCCCGTGGAATAGCCGATGATGTGAATGGGCTTGCCGGACATGACCCCAGCCAGATGCCTCATACCCAGACGCACCGCCGCTGCCATGTCTTCCCAGGTCACCCCCAACAACCCGGAGGGAATGGCGCCATGACCCGGAAGCCTGAGGCCCAGTACCCGGTAGCCGGCTTGACCCAGGGCCTTGCCCAAGGCATGGAGGCTGTAGGGGCCATCCGACATGCCATGCAGCAGCAGGACCGCACCCCGGGGGTTGGGGGGGATGATTTCATAACTCTGGTTCCAGTTGGGGTCCAACGCCCGAGGATCGGCGGCACTGCCTGAGCTGTAGCGAACCAGGATCTGCTCGGGGCCCTGGGGCGTGTGCGCATAGATCTGAGCATCCATCTCGTCAAAGAGGCGCGTCTCCAAGGCCCGATATTCGACCAGGGTCTGGACTTGGTCTGCCTTGTCGATGGTGAATTCCTCTGTCACTTCAATCTCATGCCAGGGCTGCATGGGTGGACCATCCAAGGCCCAAAGGACATAGAGGAGTTGGACACCCGCCAGGAAGCCCAAGAAGGCGATCCCCAGGTAGAGCCCCAACTTCTTGACGGATCGAAGGGCTAGGTTCATGGCAAAACTCGGCGGATCAAGTGGCTAGGTTCTAGGAAGGGGCTTCCTGGGGACCCGTCGGAATGGATGGGCCCATGAGAATGGCGATGGGACGGGTATGGGGACTGAGGTCCAGGGCCGACATGAGCGCCATGGTCAGGGGCACGGAAAGAAAAACCCCGATGGTACCCAGCACCCAACCCCAAAAGAGCAGGGATAGGAAGACCACGAAGGTGGAGATTCCCAGACCCCGGCCCATGATGCGCGGTTCGAGGATATTGCCAATGAGGATATTGGCGGCCAGATAGGCGATGGCGACCCAGAGGCCGGTGCCGAGATCATAGTTCACAAGGGCGAAGAGTAGGGTCGGGATGGCCATGAAAAAGGAACCGACGAAGGGCACGAAATTGAGCAGGAAGGCCAACACAACCCAAACGACGATGAAATCAAGACCCAGCAGCCAGAGCCAGACCCCAATGAGGATGGCGGTAGCCAGGCTGGTCAGGCACTTGATCAGCATGTAACGATTGATGGCTGAGAGCAGCCCTCGCAGGCGGGCCTCTCCCGAGGGTGTCATGTGGAAGGCTAACCGAAACTTGACCGGCAGTGAAGTAACCTCCAGCAAGAGGAATATCACCGCCATCAGCACCAAAACACCGGTGGCAGCCAGACTACCGACATTGGAGAGGAGGAACCGCACCCCCTTCATGGCCTGGGCGAGATCGAAGATGTCGGGTAGGGCCAGGCTCGACCCCTCGATACCCATCCCTTCCAGCCAGCCACCCATCTGGGCGCTCAGGAGCAGGAAGCGCTCCTGATAATTGGGAAGGCTGTCACGCAGACCCTCCAGGGCGCCGGTGGTCATGATCAGGAGGATGCTGCCAAGATCCATGAGCAAGAAGAGGATCACAGGCAGGGAGACCCACTTGGGGACCCGGTAGCGACCCATCCAGCTTAAGGGCGGGGTGAGGATGATGACGAAAAAGATCGCCAGCAGAATAGGCGCCAGGAGCGGAGCTGCCAAGCGGGTGGCGGCGGTGACGATGGCGATGGCCGCCGCGACCAGAAGGCCTCGGGCGGGGGCACTAAAACCGGCAAGCACATGACCCATGACGGACTCCAATAGCGTGATGCCGCCGCGCCTGGCTTCAGGGCGACCGGCCTAATTATCTCGCGTCAGCACCGAGTAATTTTTGCCTTCGGGTGTCCGAAAATCGAAACGCAACCGATTAAGCGGCGTCTCCGAATTCGCCAGACGCAGATAGATGTCGTCGAAGAATTCCGGGACCTCGAGGCTGAAATTGTGGAAATTGCGTGTCCGGTTCACCGGCGTCACATCCACCAGTACGACCTGATCGCTGCCCGCCTCCACCATCCCCATCCAATCCTCTGCGCGGCTGAGTAATTCCGCCGTATCGACATTCAGGCTGCTCTCGCCAAGGCGGCGTTCGCGGTTGACGAGGCGGCTCAAGAGGAGGGCGCGATCGTTTGAGGAGACATAGATGGTGGTATGACGCGCCAGGGCCTTGAGATCCTGTTTGAAGCGGTCATTGAAATCACCCTTGCTCACGTCCGGGGCCGTTAAGACCACTTCGTCGATTTTGAAATCCCCATCGGCGAAGGCCGGGTCCTGGTTGAGGTGATGCAAGGCCTTGACCACGACCTGGGAACCCAGGCTGTTGGCGAATATCCAGAGGTGCTCCGGACGGATCTGCCGGCTGATAAAGGTCAGGACCGCCGCCAGATCGGCACCCGAGGCTGAGGCGATCTCTTGGGCGCGACGGTAGGATCTCGGGCTACTGCCTTGATTACCCGGCCAATCGAATACCATGACCGGGGCGTCGAGGTCGAGCACATGGGCCACGAAGGCCGTGCCCCGCAGGGCATAATCGATATCGGTACGCAAGCCATGCACCAGGAGCAGCAGACCGCGATGGGTAGAGGCCTCGACCAAGGGGCGCAGACGGGCGGCGAATTCGGACTCGTCGGTTGCCTTGACGCTCAACACCTTTATCTCTTCCTCCATGAACCAGCGACTGGCGTTCAGCCACCGCCCCAACCCCAGGGAGGGCTCGATGATGGTGTCGAAATATCCAAGACGCCATTCTGGGGTGCGATCGATACCAAAACGCTCCTCCAGGGGTTTGTCCTCGGCATCGGCCAAGGGGTTGCGATTGGAGGCGAAGAAAAATCGAATACCGTCCCCCTCCCCCACGCGTGACACCCCCATGTGCCGCAACTGCGTGCTTTCCGCCCGTTCCAAGGCCTGCCGGGTGGTCGCATAAAACAGGTAGGCCCCCAGACTGATCAGGATCAGCAGGCTCACCAAGATCCAGAGCAGACGTCGCGTGGATGATTTCATGGCACCGCTCGATCGCTTTTCAGTCGCAGGAAAGGAAATGAGTGGCCCGGCAGGGATAGGGGGTGACCATCCTAGCCAGGATGGTGGTTCGCCGCAAGGCTAAGCGGCAGCGGGCCTAGAGGGCTCATGCCCCAGGGGGCTGGTACCAGGTGGTTAGGACTGGTGACCGCCTCCCCGGGTTGGCGGAAAGGGCCTGGCTTGCTTATCATCGGCGCTGGTTAGAAAGTGGGGCGATTCGGCAATTCCAGAGGCCATTGTCCCGGCTCATCAGCCTTAGAAATGAAAGATCACCCATGGGAGTTTAAATCATGAAAACTATTCTCGATAATCCGTACCGGCCCGCTATGCTGGTGTTGGCCTCCGCCCTCCTCCTCACCGCTGGATGCGGATCGACGACTACCAGCCGTACCGGCAGTGGTGCCGCCTTTGGCGCGGTCAGCGGTGCCGCCATCGGCTCCCTCAGTGGTAAGGCCGGCCAGGGGGCCCTGATTGGCGCGGGTGCCGGTGCCCTGGGGGGGTTCCTTTACGACCAACATCGTAAGGGTAATATCGACTGACAACGCCAACCGTATGGTAGACAAGGGTCACCCCCTTTCAGGGGCGTGCAATCCAGCCATGAGGGGGTAGAATGGCCGCCCTCACCCATAGCGGGGCCTGCCCGCACCAAGATGCGGGAATACCCGCGCACTCCATCCACAAGCGAGAATCGGAGCCTGAGCAAGCATGACGACGGTCAAATATTACGGCGATGAAAATATTCCTCTGGAAATGCACAAGGTGCGCATCGTCCAGAAACTCCATCTCCCCCCGGTGGAGCGTCGCCTGGAGGCCATGAACGAGGCGGGCAACAACACCTTTCTGTTGCAGAACGCCGAAGTCTTCATGGACATGCTCACCGATAGCGGTGTGAATGCCATGAGCGACAGGCAATTGGCCTCGATGATGGTCGCCGATGACAGTTATGCCGGCAGCGCTACCTACACCCGCCTGGAGAACAAGTTGCGGGAACTCTTCGGCATGCACTACATCTTGCCTACCCACCAGGGCCGAGCCTGCGAGAATATCCTGGCCCAGGTGCTGGTTTCGCCGGGTACCGTAGTGCCAATGAACTATCACTTCACCACCACCAAGGCCCATATCACCCTCAATGGTGGCAGCATCGAGGAACTCGTCGCCGAGGAGGGACTGGAGGTCGTCAGTGTCCATCCCTTTAAGGGCAACATGGACATCGCCAAGCTGCGGGCTGTCATCGCCAACCATGGCGCCACCCAGATCGCCTTCGTGCGCATGGAGGCCGGCACCAACCTGATCGGTGGCCAGCCCTTCTCCCTGCAAAACCTCGCCGACGTCCGCCAGGTATGCGACGAATTTGGCCTGCTGCTGGTATTGGACGCCAGCTTGCTGGCGGATAACCTCTACTTCATCAAGGAGCGCGAGGCCGCCTGCAAGGACATGAGCATCCGTGATATCACCCGCCGGTTCGCGGATCTCAGCGACATCGTCTACTTCTCCGCCCGCAAACTTGGCTGTGTGCGCGGAGGCGGCATGTGCATGCGCTCCGAGGAACTTTACCGCCGCATGCGTGGCCTGGTCCCGCTTTACGAGGGTTTCCTCACTTATGGTGGCATGTCGGTCCGCGAGATCGAGGCCCTTACTGTCGGTCTTGAGGAGACCATGGATGAAGACATGATCAATCAGGGACCCATCTTCATCGCCTACATGGTGGATGAGCTGGAGCGTCGCGGGATCCCCGTCATCACCCCGCCGGGAGGGCTAGGCTGTCACCTCAATGCCCTGCAATTCCTCGATCACCTCCCCCAGTCCCAGTACCCGGCCGGCGCCCTGGCCGCGGCGCTTTACATTGCCAGCGGCGTCCGAGGCATGGAGCGGGGCACCCTGTCCGAGCAACGCGAACCGGATGGCAGCGAGGTCTTCGCCAACATGGAGCTATTGCGCCTCGCACTCCCCCGGCGCGTCTTCACCCTCTCCCAGGTGAAATATGCCATCGACCGCATTCAATGGCTGTACGACAACCGCCGTCTCATCGGTGGTCTGGAGTTCACCGAGGAACCGGAGATATTGCGTTTCTTCTTTGGACGCTTGAAGCCTGTCTCCAATTGGCAGCAGGATCTGGTTGCCAAATTCCGTCAGGATTTCGGCGACAGCCTGTGAGTTAGGGTCATCCCTCCTTCTCAGCCGGGATTGCCGGGGCGCCCGACCAGTGCCGACGGTAACCATCCATGGCCCAAGACTACACCACTGAAGTCGAACTACCGCGCCACGATGCCAGCCTCGGCGCCGCCCAGGCTCTGTTCGCCAACCTGTGCGGCAGCCTGGGGGTGGCCGATTCGATTCGCAGGGAGGTCGAGCTGGCCCTGGAGGAGGGCCTGACCAATTTCTTCAAGCATGCCATCCCGGAGGGGGACGCTGCCCGGGTACGTCTCCGACTGGAATTTCAAGACGCGGCCATCCGCCTGGTGGCGCGGGCCCACGGCCGGCCTTTCGACTTCGCCCGACTGCCCCATTACCAGCCGCTCCAGTCCCTGGAGGAGACCCCCCAGGGCCTGGGCACCTTCCTGATTGAGAAGACCATGGACAGCGTCAAGTGGCGCTACATCGAGAAGGAAGGGCAGGAATTCGAGATGGTCAAGCGGTTGCCAGCGCCCCTGGTCCCGGGATATGGCATTAGCGCCCTGGGTCCGGACCGGCGCCAGGTCCAAATCCAGGGTGAAATCAGCTACCGTCGCCTCCAAACCCCTGAGGAAGCCCTGGCCCTCGCCAGCGCCGCTTGGGACCTCTACGGCTATGGCTACAAGGACGTCATTTACTATCCGGAACGGGTATTGGAGCAAAGCCGCACGGGCCAACTCCTGTCCTGGATTGCCATTGATGAGGCTGGTACCGTCATCGGCCATTACGCCATGATGCGCCATCGCCCCGGGGACCCCTTGGGGGAGATGGGTGCCGCCTTCGTGCTCCCGGAGGCCCGTAAGGGTGGCGTCTTCCGTCAGCTGTCGGATTACCTGCACGCCGAGGCTGCCCAGAGCGGGGTCCGCGCCCTTTATTCCCTATCGGTTACCCATCATGTCGCCACCCAAAAGGCCAGTGAAGCCCTGGGTCGGATCACCGTCGGGTTGCGCCTCGCCTCCAGCCCTGCGGTTTTCGTCGAGGGCGCCCGGCCAGGTGACCGCATCACCACCACCTTCAACTATCATCAGGTGGTACCACGGCCCTGCCGGACCCTGTTCCTGCCACTATGGCATCAGGAAATGATCCGCCTTAGTTACGGCTGGCTGGGCCTTGACATCATCGAGGCCAACCCCACCACCCTGGCAACAGGGGGTGGCGACTTCCTGGAATGCCACCGCGATCTCACCTGGAACCGCGCCCTCATCGAGGCCGCTGGCGGCGTGGCTGTTCACTACAAGTTGGCTGCCTTCACCGAATTTCTGGTCGAGCAGGGAGTCGCCTGTATCCTCCTGTCCATCGATCTGGAGGATCCCGGTGCCCCTGCCCTGACCAAGGCCGCCGAAAGGCTGGGTTACTTCTATTCGGGCATCTTCCCCGAAAGCGGCCATCAGGGTCACGATGTCCTCGAGCTTCAATTCCTGAATGGCGTTACCCT
>CAZFZB010000024.1:0-30288 GCA_964523415.1 uncultured Chromatiaceae bacterium
CCGGCGCGGGAGCCGCTGGTGGCGCCGATGTCGGTTTCGAGACGGAGGCTGGGGGTGAGTTCGATGCGCATGACGCCCTGAGTCTCACCGGCACGGGTGCCCTGGCGGGCGCCCAGATAGACCCGATCCGAGAGTTGGCGGCCGGCCTCGGCGGTGGTGCCCCCATCCTTGTCGGTGCCGACGCTGAGCTTGTCGAGCCCCAGGCTGGTGCGGGCGCTCTCCAGAAGACCGGGTCCCTTGGGGCCAAGGCCGGCCAGGCTCGCGGCGGCCAGTCCCACCTGCGCCGTTTGCCAGGGGGAGAGACGGGTGCCCGCGACACCGAAGAGGAGCCGTGAGAGGATTTCATCCTGGGGCAGTTCGGGCTCGCCGCTCAGGACGATGCTGGGCTTGGTCGCGGTGCCCTTGACTGCCAGGATGGCGGTGCTGCCCGCCGTCGTGACCCGTGCCTCCAGGTCCAGGGTGGGGTCCAGTCCGGCGGCGCCATCCAGGCCGATGCGGCCCCGGGTGAAGCGCAGGGTCTGACCTATCAGGACGTATTCGCCGCGCATCAGGTTGAAGCCGCCGGTGATGGCGGGCTGGTCCAGGGTGCCGCCCACCTGGAGTTCCCCCCCGAGTTCAGCGTCCACCCCGTGGCCCCGGATGAAGACGTTACGGGGGGCCTCCAGGCTCAGGTCGAATGCCATCTGGAAGGGCGCGCCCTGTGCCTTATCGCGAGGGGGCGGGGCGGGGCGGGGCTGGCGCGACACGCCCTCTTCGCGCACGGTCAGGGTGGAGACGCTTGACGCCAGATGTTCCGGCAGGCGAATGTCGATGCGGGAAAAGCGAGCCTTGCCCGCCAGGGTCGCGTTGGCGCTGGGGCCGCGCAGGCTGAGGTCGGCGTCGGTCTTGATGCTCAGCCAGTCGAAGCGGATGGGCTCGGCGCCGCGCGCGGTCAGGCCCAGGTTCAGGGGCAGCCCGGGAGCGAGCAGGCCTATGTCTCCGGTGAGGGCCAGGCTGCCGCCGCCGGCCTGGCCGGCGAGCCTATCCAGGCGCAGGTGATCGCCATCCAGAATCAGGTTGCCGGCGATATGGGTGAGGTTGAGACCCAGGTTCCAGTCGCGATAGGAGACCCCGGCCAGGCTCAGCCGCCCGCCGAGATTGGGCCTTTCCAGGGTTCCGGCGACGGTTGCTGCGAGGTTGGCCTGACCAGTCAGTTTCCGGCCATCCGCGGTAAGCAAGGGGTCCAGGAGTCCAAGGTCGATCCGGCCTTCCGCACGCAGGGCCAGGGTCCCGGGGGCCGAGGGCAGGGTGCCACCTATCTGACCCCGCAGCTTCAGGTTGCCCTTAGGTCCCAGTTGGGCGCTGGCATCCAGGCTGTTGGCGCCAGGCTTGAGGCTCAGGCTGGCCTCCAGCCCCGCCGGTGGCAGACCATAACCGCCATCCCCGGTCAGTTTCAGTCCGCTGGCCTTGAGATTGAGGCTGCCTATCAGGGCGTCCGGATGGCCCTTGAGCCTGATTTGGGCGTCGAGGAGACCCGCGATGAGGGGTTTGCCGGCGAGCGCCGCGACGCTTTCCAGGGAAAGCTTGGTCAGGCCGCCTTCCAGATCCAACTCCGGCAGGAGGCGCCCCTTGAGGTCGAGGATGCCGGCGCCCAGCCCCAGATGGAGGCGATTCACCGCCAGCCCTTCCCCGAGGTCCAGGACCGCGGGGGACAGCAGCCGCAGGGTCTCGCCATTGGCCTGGGTTTCCAGCTTGTTGATCGACAGCCGGTGACCGGGGATGTCGATGCCGGCCTCCAAACCCAGGCTGGCGGGACCCAGGGGGCTGGTCAGGCGGGAACTGGCCACCAGTTCCAGGCCCGTCTGGGGGCCCTTGGCGGTTAGGGTCAGATCCCCAGTTACCTCGGAGGACGCAAACCCTTCCACCTTGAGTTGGGCCGCGATCCCGGCCAGGGCCGTGAGATCGTCAATCTGGCCCTCCAGGTTGACCTGGCCGATACTCAAGGCGCCTGGCAGGCGCAGTCCCTTACCGATGCCGGTCAGGTTGGCCTGGGTCGCGGTCAGATTTAGGCTGAGGTCGAGGCTGCCCGCCAGATCCTGGCCCAGTAGTGGCCTCAGTTCCGCAAGGCTGCTGGTCGCCAGCTTGAGATTCCCTTGTGGCAGGGTGGCACCGGCAGGAAGCTGCATCCGGCCATTGGCGGCGATGCCGGCCAGATGACTGCCGTCGAGGGTGAGGTCCAGGGTCCCATCCGCCGCGCGGGAGGCGTTGAGGCTTAGGGCGAGGGGCTGGCCTCCCCAATCGCCCTCCATCCTCAGATCCCCGCTCGGTTCGCTCAGGTTGGCCGCGAGACGGCCACTCACCTGGGCGGCACCGAGTTTGGCATGCCGCGCCTTGAGGGTCAGTTCGGCGCTCAGGTCGGCGGCCTTTGCGGTGGGGCTGGCATGGCTGGGTGGCGGCCAGCCCGCGAACGCCCCCTCGGCCTGGAGCCGGCCGGACCAATCGGGGGCCAAGGCGGTGAGATTGGGCAGGTCCAGGGACCATCTCAGGGCCTGGGGCGGACCAGCATCACAATCGCTGGGCGGCGCCAGGGCGGGGCTGTCCTGGCCGGTCGCCGCGGTGGCGCAGCCTCTGGCCAGGGCCTGAATCTGGGCACCGGCGAGGCTGGCGCTGGCGAGTTGCCAGGTACCCTTGGCCTGAGCGGCGGTCACGTCCAGCCTAGCCTCGGTACCGAGCAGACCCAGGGTGGGTCCTGGGGCGCGGGTCAGATGCAGCTCGCCCTTGGCCTCCAGCCTGGGTGGATGGCCGGTGGCGTCGCTGAGGGTGAAATCGGCGGCGAACTGGGCCTTGCCGGCCAGGTCCTGTCCGGTGAGGCTGGCCAGGGTGCTGAGATCGGCCAGGGTAAGGGTCGCCTGGCCCGACAGCTCACCCAGTTTACCCTGGGCCGAAAATTGGGCGATGGGGTGGCTAAGGTCGAGCTGGAAGGGTTGACCTGGCTCCTTGGGGGCGACCTCGGCGGTCAGGCGCAGGGGTTGCTCCGCCAGTTCGGGCGGGACCTCCGCGATGCGGGCGCCCTGGGCCTCCCCCGTCAGTTTCAGGCTTTGGGAATCCCCTGCCAGATGAGCCGTCAGGCGGGACAGCCCTGAGGTGCCATAGGCCAGGCCCCTTGCGTCAAGCTGGGCCTGGCCCTGGGGCGCGGTCCTGGGTCCGCTGAGGTCGGCGTCCAGGTGGATACTCTGCCAGGCCAGAGTGGCGCCATCCGGGAGCGCCAGGGCGAGGGCCGGGAGTTCGACGCCCAGCTTGAGGTGGGTGGCGGCCTGGGCCTTCAGGTCGAGCAGGCCATCGGCATTGGCCTGGAGGGGGCCCGCTGCCAGTTCGGCCCTGAGGGCGAGAGCCCCCAGCGGGCCCGCGCCCTGTGCCACCAGCCGCCAGCGATCCACCTCGGGCGGTAGCTGCACCCCTTGGTGTCGGAGGAGGGCGCTGATCAGACCCTTGGGATCCTCGTGGATGTCGAGATCGAGTCGGAGCTCGTCGTGGCTGGTCGAGAAGGTCAGTTGATAGCCGTCCGCGCGGTCAGGTGCCTTGATGGCGATCTGGGCCTCGAGATCATCGAGACTAGTCAGGGTTCCCTGGCCCGTGACGCTGATGGGGGGGGCCTCGGGTGCCACCTGTCCCAGGGTCACTTGCTGAATGGCGAGGTGGCGCAGTGCCAGGGGGGGCAGTTGGAAGGGTGAGGAGGTCTCCTCGCTTTTAGGGTAATCAGGCAGCCGCTCCAGAGCCAGGGTCCCGGCCGTCAGGGCCTCGACCTGGATCCGGCCCCGCCACAGAGGCCAGGGATTCAGGTCCAGGGCCAGTTCCTCGATGACGAGCCAGACCCCATCGGTATCGCTGATGGCCAGGTGGGCCAGGCGGGGCGCCAGGGGTAACTGGCCTGTCAGGCCCTCGATCCGGACCAGGCCGCCGCTCAAGGGGCCGATCTGGCGGGCAATGAAGTCCTGGCCCGGAGGGGTGTTGGCGGCCAGCAGGAGGGCGGTGACCAGGAGGATCGGCAGTCCCGTCAGGACCAGGAGGAGGCGTAATAGGCGGCGCATCGTCAGTAGGCCTGGCCGATGCCGATATAGACCTGAACCGCCGGGTCGCCCGCGTTATTGTTCAACGGGGTGGCGACATCCAGCCGCACTGGGCCAATGGGGGTGTAATAGCGTACCCCGGCGCCGGCACCGATGGACCAGCTACCGGTACCGGGGAAATTCTGGTCCGAGACGGCGCCGGTATCCACAAAGAGGGCGCTGCCCCAGTTTCCCCAGACGCGTTGACGCAATTCCAGGCTGGTTTCCAGCAGGTTGCTACCGCCCTGAGGTTGACCGTTTATGGTCTCGGGGCCGATGGATTGGAAGGGGTAACCGCGTACCGAGCCGCCGCCACCGGCATAGAAACGCCAGTCGGGTGGCACCTGCTCCGCCGAGGCGCCAAAGATGCGGCCAATGGACAGGCGGCCGGCGAGAATGGTCCATCCCGAGGACCGCTGGGCGCTGGTGAGGCTGGTCAGGTCCAGATAGGCGGTGCCGGTGATGCGCAGGTGAAAGAAATTGCTGGCGTCGCCGCTCAGCACCTGGGTAGGGGCTACCCGCGCGTCCAGCCGTGCGCCCTCATGGGGATCCAGGAGATCACCAGCCCCGTTATATTTCAGGGTCAGGGGCAGGAAGGCCAGGTCGTAGTCGCGCGTGATCCCATCCTGGGTGATGCGGGAACGTTCCGTACCCACGCCCAGGCCTGCACTGAGGTTTTCGCTGAAGCGACGTTGAAGGGCAATGCCGGCGGAGAGGGCATCCCGGTCATAGGCATCGAGAAATTCCCGGACCGCGGCCAGGTCCAGGTTTAGGTCGTCGTTGCGCCGCCAGACGTCTGGTTTGACAAAGGCGGCGCTGACGAGGTAACTCGGCTCGTTGGTGTAGGCCGCTCCGAGGGTGCCGATATCGGCGCGCAGGGTCAGGCGCTCGGCGCGGCCAAAGAGATTTCGATGGGTCCAGGAAGAGGACAGGCTTCCGCCTTCGTCGGTCGAATAGGCCCCGGCGAAGCGCAGCACCCGAGGGGGCCGTTCCGAGACCTCCAGGGTTAGTGGCAATTCCCCGGAGGCGTCGGGTTTGGTGCCGGGGATGAAACGGGCGCTGGCCAGAGCACCGCCGTCCGTAAGGTCCCGCCGGGCCCGTTCCAGACGGCTGGGGCTATAGATCTCGCCGGGTTCCAGACCCAGACGGCGCTGCACATAGTCCTCCTGCAGCCGGTCCAGTCCACGGATGGTGACGGTGCCGATGGCAAGGCGCGGGCCGGGAGAGGCGGTGTAGGTGACGTTCATGGTCCGGGTGGCATGTATGACGAGGACCTCCGGTGCGGGGATGGTGGCAAGGGCATAACCCTCCTCGCGCAGGGCGGTGAGTACAGCCTGACCGGCTGCGAGCACGGAGGATGCCAGGGCCGGCTGGCCGGGCTCGAGCTTAAAGGCAGCGCGCGCCTTGGCCGGTATCTCACCCTCGAGGCGTACCTCGCCCAGGTGGTAGAGGGGACCCAGATCGATCGAGACCTCGACGGGTATGGGCGCTGTTTCGGGGATAGCCTCGAGACGTGCCACCAGATCCGGTTCGTCGAGGTGCAGGCCCTTGAGGCGGATGTCGATATAAGCATCGTAATAGCCAAAGCTGCGTAGCACGTCGTCGAGGCGCGGCAGGTCGTTTTTGGCACGGGAGACCAGAGCGAAGGGCCCGGCCTTGGCCTCCTCGCGCAGGGAGGCGAGGAGGGAGGCATCGAGGAGGGCCTGATCCATGGCCTGATCGCCGGTTGGTTTGAACGTCAGATCGTAGGGAATTTCGTCCCCGGCGAAGACCCCAATCGCGCAGGTCAGCAGGAGGCCCATCAGCCAGGCGCGCGGACCACGCCAGGTGGGGGCAGGGGGGGTGCCACGATCCCGGATCTTCCTAGGTACCAGGGGAGCAGCGCGCGGGTGGGCGTTTAGGTTATGGCGGAAGCGATCAAGCATTTCTCGCGGATTTCTCAGGCTGAATCTTCTCGCCGTCGGCAACCACCTCTTAGGCTAGCACTTGTTGCAACGGGGCCTGCGGGCGATGATACCCCAAGAGGCGCAAAAATAGCGCGCTTCACCTGAAGGTCGCGGGTTAACCGGTCTGACCTCGATAACGACACTGTACGAGAGAATGAAGAGGAAAATATGTCGAGAAAGCATCCCATTCTGGCGGTGACCGGTTCCTCCGGCGCCGGCACCAGCACCGTAAAAAATGCCCTGGAGCACATCTTCATGCGGGTTGGCGCGCGCGCCGCCTTCATCGAGGGTGACAGTTTCCACCGCTTCAATCGTAAGGAGATGCGGGCGGAACTCAAACAGGCCATGAAGGATGGCCGCAACCTGAGCCATTTCGGACCCGAGGGCAACCTTTTCGACAAGCAGTTGGAATTATTCCAATCCTATGGACGATCGGGCGCGGGCGAACGCCGCCACTATATCCATGACGAGGAGGAAGCCAGCCTTTACGGCGCGGAGCCAGGCACCTTCACGGAGTGGGAGGTCATTCCGCCGGACACGGACCTGCTCTTCTACGAGGGGCTGCATGGCGGCGTGGTCGCCGGGGATATCGACCTGTCAAAGGAGGTGGATCTGCTCATCGGGGTGTGCCCGACTATAAATCTGGAATGGGTGCAGAAGATCAACCGTGACATGGCGGAACGCGGCTACCAACCCCAGGATGTTATGGACACTATCCATCGCCGCATGTACGACTACATGCATTACATCCTGCCCCAATTTTCCAAGACCCACATCAACTTTCAGCGCATCCCTCTCACCGACACCTCCAATCCCTTCTGCGTGACCAATATTCCGACGGCGGATCAGAGCCTGGTGCTCATCCATTTCGTCAAGGACAAGCCGGACGTGGATTACAAACTCCGCCTCAAGGGGTTGATCGAGGGGGCCGTCATTACGGGTTTCAACACCCTGGTGATACCGGGCGGCAAGATGATGTATGCCATGGAGCTGATTTTGACCGAGCGCATCATGGCCCTGATGAAGCGTCGGGGGCACCTGGATAAGTTCGAGTGAGTGGGGCAGGGCGGGTTAAGTTCAACCCGCCCTGCTCGTAGGGGCCCTTAATCGTCGTAATGCTCTGCCCCGCGGCGAATCTTACGGACGGACTTCTCCAGGTCATCGGCCACCTTTTCCACCGCTGAGAGGACGGAGTTGGTGATGGCGGAATTGATCAGCATGGCGAGTTGGTCGAAGTCTTCGTCGGTGAGGACCTTCTTGGCCTCCTCGTCCAGGACCTCCTTGAAGCCCTTGATTACCTGCTTGGCGTGTTTCTCGTAGCGTGTGGACATGGCCTGTGGTGGTCTCCCTTGGTTTTAGAGCGAAGCGGGGTTCAGGTGTTCGATCTGCGGTGCGACCACGATCTCGGGGTCGGGAAGGCAGGCGACCGCAGGGTTACGATTCGGATAGGGGCTCTTGGCGAGCAGGAAGCGCATCGCATTGATGCGGGCTCGGTTTTTGTCGTCGGACTTGATCACGGTCCAAGGGGAGTCGGCCGTGTGGGTGTAGAAGAACATATTCTCCTTGGCACTGGTGTACTCATCCCAGAGGTCCAGGGAGGCCAGATCCATGGGACTCAGCTTCCACTGCTTGAGCGGATCATGCTCGCGGGATTTGAAGCGCCGCAACTGCTCCTTGCGGGTGACCGAGAACCAGAGTTTGTGGAAGCGAATGCCGCTGCGGACCAGCATACGTTCCAGTTCGGGGGTCTGGCGCATGAATTCCAGATATTCTGCCGGGGTGCAGAAGTTCATGACGCGTTCGACACCAGCACGGTTGTACCAGGAGCGGTCAAAGAGGACGATCTCACCCGCGGCGGGCAGATTTTCCAGATAACGTTGATAGTACCACTGGGTGCGCTCACGCTCACTGGGCTTCTCCAGGGCGACGACGCGGGCACCACGGGGGTTGAGGTGCTCCATGACCCGTTTGATGGTGCCACCCTTGCCCGCGGCATCGCGGCCCTCGAAGAAGACCAGGACGCGCTCACCGCTCTCCTTGATCCAGTTTTGCCACTTGAGCAGCTCGATCTGGAGGTCGAATTTCATCGCCTCGTATTCCGCCGTGGGCAGCTTTTTCTTGTAGGGATAGTAGGCCTCGGCCTCCTTCTTGAGCGCCTTTTCATCCACCTGGATGTTCACCAGGATATTGGCCGGCTTTTCCTTCTTGGCCTCCTTCTCCTCCTTGTCCGTTTTGTCGCCCTTCCTGGGCTCGCCTTCCTTGGAATGGGGTCCCTTCGCTTGGACTGGTTTGCTGGTTGGTTGCAGGTTCTCGCCCTCCGCAGCTTGCGGGGCGCTGGGCTTGGGTGCTGCGGCTGTCCGGGTAGGGTCGGCGTCGGGCATAGCTGCGGGCGCCAAGGGGGGTTCGGTGGTTGGTTGAGCCTCGTATTCAGACATGATCTGCCTCCGCATGCATGTCGTGCATGGATCGACTTAATTTTAATGGGGGCTGTACGGCATCCCTGATGGCCCGGCCTCAGGGCTCGGGCAGGTCACGGAATCGTAATAGTAGAGCATGCGAATCGGAAGACCAGCAATAATTCAAGTACAGAGGGGTCAAATGCGGCGAAATTCTTTGAAAAGGCCCTAAAGTGACCCTGGTGCCCCTGATGGGCGGTTGCCAACTGGTTTTGCCAGCGCCGGGGTGGCATTGCAAAATTACCGGTCTTGATTGACAGGATGATGCGGCTCGGAGAGAATGCACGGTCTTAAATTTCGTCCCGCGAGTTTCGTTAGGATTTCAGGAGATACAGTTGGCCAACTCCCCCCAAGCCCTCAAGCGCGCCCGTCAGGCCGAGCAACGCCGCCAGCACAATGCCTCTCGCCGTAGCACCATGCGTACCTACGTCAAGAATACGCTCAAGGCCATCGCGGCGGGCGACAAGGAGGCCGCCATGGCGGCTTATAAACTCGCGGTGCCCTTCCTGGACCGGGCTGCGGGTACGGGTCTGATTCACCCCAACAAGGCCGCTCGTCATAAGAGCCGCATCAATGCCCGCATCAAGGCGATGGCCTGAGGATTATCGGGATTTCCTGGTCATTCCTCTAGGGCAACGTACGCCAAAACCGGCCTTGGGTCGGTTTTTTGTTTTGACCCCGGGGTGTGTTTCTTGGGGTCCACCTCGCCATGAATCCCCTTAATTTTTTCGCCGTCCCGACCAGCCCCCTCTCGGGGGAGTCCTGCGAGGACCTCTGGCGCCAGGGTAGCTTGCGTGTCGAGCGCATCATCAGCAGCGACACCCCGGATCCCTGCCTCTATGACCAGGATCAGGATGAATGGGTCATGTTGCTGGAGGGCAGGGCCGTGCTCGAGGTGGCTGGGGAACGGGTTGACCTGAGCCCGGGTGATTTTCTTGCCATTCCTGCCCATACCCAACACCGGGTCCTGGAGACACACCCGGGGCCACGCTGTCTCTGGCTGGCGGTCCATTGTTACCCAGCCACTCCTTCCCGTCCCCAGGCCTAATGATGACCGCTCCTCCAGACGCCGCTGCCGTCAAGAACTATCTGTTGGCGCTCCAGGATCGCCTCACCGAGGCCCTGCAGCGGGAGGATGGCGGATCGGGCTTTGATGAGGAGGCCTGGCAGAGACCCGGCGGGGGCGGCGGGCGAACCCGGGTTATCCGGGGGGTGGATCTGTTCGAGCAGGGCGGTATCAATTTTTCCCACATCTTTGGGGCCGATCTGCCACCCTCGGCGACGGTGCGACGTCCGGAACTGGCGAACAGGGCCTTTCAGGCCATGGGTGTATCCCTGGTCATGCACCCCCGCAACCCCTATGTGCCTACCTCCCATCTCAATGTGCGCTTCTTCATGGCCGAGAAGCCGGGCGCCGAGCCGGTCTGGTGGTTTGGCGGCGGTTTCGATCTGACGCCCTATTACGGCTTCGAGGAGGACGCCCGGCATTGGCATCAGGTGGCCCGGGCGGCCTGCCAGCCCTTTGGGGCCGAGGTCCATCCTCGCCTGAAGCGACAGTGTGACGAGTATTTCTACCTCAAGCACCGCAATGAGCCGCGGGGTATCGGAGGACTGTTTTTCGACGATCTCGACGAATGGGGCTTCACCCGCAGCTTTTCCTTCCTGCGAAGTGTCGGTGACCACTATCTGCCGGCCTATTTGCCGATCCTACAGCGGCGAAAGGGCATGACCTGGGGAGAGCGGGAGCGGGACTTCCAGAAATACCGCCGGGGTCGCTATGTGGAATTCAACCTGGTCTATGACCGGGGCACCCTGTTCGGGCTTCAATCGGGTGGTCGCACCGAATCCATCCTCATGTCCCTACCGCCAGAGGTGAGCTGGCGCTATGGCTGGCAGCCTGAGCCAGGATCCCCCGAGGCGGCACTTTACGAACGCTTCCTGGTGGCGCGGGACTGGTTAGCCGAGACGCTCTGACATTGATCCAGGATGGGAGGGCGCGAGGGACAGAAGCCCCTCCATCGGGGTCGCCTTGGTGTTACCTCATTGACCTTTAGGGTTTATCCATGGGGATCAAGCTGAGGTCGCCAGCAGTGCCGCGTCCAGATGGTCCCTGAGCCAGTCACGAATTTGGGGAGTTGCGCGCGAGCCACTGAAGCGGCCGCGCTCTTCGCCACCCTGGAAGAGGATCACGGTAGGGAAGCCACGGAGTCGGTAATGACCCGCCAGTTTCATGTTGTCGCCCTCGTCCACCTCCACCTTCGCCAGACGGATAGCCCCCTGGTAGGCGTCCACCGCACGTTCCAAATGGGGTGCCAGGGCATGGCAGGGTGAGCACCAGTCCGCCCAAAAGTCCACCAGGATCGGTTGTCCCCGCGAGGCCGCTATCACGCGTTCCTGGAAGTCATGGTGATCAACGGCGAAGGTGTTGGGGTGCGGTGTGGTGTGCTTGAGCATGGTTGCGATCGATTCGAAATTCAGGATATCTTCCAGCCTGGGGTATGGGACCGGCTGAGCTTGACGGCCAAGGGTAGGATATTTTCCCGATGCTGGCGAGTAGCATGATGCAGTCGAGGCGCCCCTACTTTATGCTTGCCCTTCTAAATCACCTGCGATTCTCTGTGACCTGGATCCGCCCATGACCCCTCATGACCCTCTAACTCCTGGTTTTCCCTCGCTGCGCCCGCGTCGTATGCGCCGGGATGCCTTTTCCCGACGCCTGATGCGGGAGACGCGACTAGGACCGGATGACTTGATATACCCAGTCTTCATTCTGGAAGGCGAAGGGCGACGCGAGGCGGTGGCCTCCATGCCTGGGGTGGAGCGCAAGAGCATCGACCTGTTACTCTCGGAGGCCCGTGAGGTGATGGACCTCGGCATTCCGGCTATCGCCCTCTTCCCCGTGACCCCACCCGAGGCCAAGTCCGAGGATGCCCGTGAGGCCTACAGTCACCAGGGCCTGGCCCAGCGGGCGGTGCGTACCCTCAAGCAGGCCTTGCCGGGGCTGGCCGTCATCACCGATGTGGCCCTCGATCCCTTCACTACCCATGGCCAGGACGGGCTCATTGACGCCAGCGGCTATGTACTCAATGACGAGACCGTGGCGGTCCTGGTCAAGCAGGCCCTGTCCCATGCCGAAGCCGGGGCGGATATCGTCGCGCCCTCGGACATGATGGATGGTCGTGTTGGCGCCATTCGCGCCGCCCTGGAAGGGGCGGGCTATATCCATACCCGCATCCTGGCCTATTCCGCCAAGTATGCCTCCAGCTTTTACGGCCCCTTCCGGGATGCTGTAGGCTCCGCGGCCAATTTGGGTGGTGGCGACAAGTACAGCTACCAGATGGACCCGGCCAACACGGACGAGGCCCTGCGGGAGGTCGCCCTCGATCTTCAGGAGGGCGCCGACATGGTCATGGTCAAGCCGGCCCTGCCCTACCTCGACATAGTGCGGCGGGTCAAGGATCGGTTTGGGGTACCTACCCTGGCCTATCAGGTCAGCGGCGAATATGCCATGCTCAAGGCGGCAGCCCAGAACGGCTGGCTCGACGAGCGGGCGGTGGTTCTGGAATCACTGCTGGCTATCCGCCGCGCCGGGGCGGATGCCATCCTCACCTATTACGCCAAGGATGCCGCCCGCTGGCTGCAGGGCTGAGGCATGACCGACCGCTATGCCGTCATCGGTAACCCCATCGCGCACAGCAAGTCGCCGCTGATCCATGCCGCCTTTGCCGCTGCGACGGGCCAGGATCTTGAATATGGCCGCATTCTGGGCGATCTGACAGACTTCCCCGGCGAGGTAAGGCGTTTCCTAAACAAAGGTGGCAGGGGGCTCAACGTCACCGTACCCTTCAAGGAACGAGCTTGGGAACTGGCCGATGAACTCAGCCCCCGGGCGACCCTGGCGGGGGCTGTCAACACCCTGATTCGTCTGCCAGATGGCCGGTTGCGTGGGGACAATACCGATGGGGTCGGACTGGTCCGTGATCTGGGCAGTAACCATGGCTTCGATTTCCGGGGGCGACGGGTGCTTCTGGTGGGGGCCGGCGGGGCGGCCAAGGGTCTGCTGGAGCCTTTGCTGGAGACGGGAGTCGCGGAACTGGTGATCGCCAACCGCACGATTGGGCGGGCCCTGGCCCTAGCCACCCTTGGGGAGACCCTGAGCGCTGAGCAAGGCTGGGAACGGGGGAGGGTCCGTGGTGTAGGGCTGCATGAGCTAAAGGGTGACGGCTTCGATCTGATCCTCAACGCCACCTCCGCCGGCTTGGAGGGATCCGTCCCTGAGCTACCCGCAGGCTGCCTGGCCCTGGGAGGCTGGACCTACGACCTTCTTTATGGTGAGGGGCCCACCCCCTTCTGCCGCTGGGGCCGGGACCATGGCGCTACCCGGTTCCTGGATGGCTTGGGGATGCTGGTGGAACAGGCCGCCGAATCCTTCTGGCTGTGGCGCGCCCTGAGGCCTGACACGGCCCCCGTCATTGCTGGTCTGAGGGACGGCAGCCTTAAACCCCCGACAACTTCATGAAGCCCGGGTTTGCGAGTCTTGGGCCTGGGGGGCTTTCCCACATGGAACGATTCGGAATATGGTCATCTCAGGCCCTGAGCAACCCAGGGCGCTCAACCTGCCTGTCGCCGCAGCCATTCCAATAATCCCGGCTCGGCCTCCCAGACATCGAGCATGGACTCGCGATAGCTCCAGGCCGACTCGTCGCTGCCTGCGCTGGATCCTGGCATCCGTGCCCGGGGGCGCCTGACCCGCTTTTTGGTGAGGTAGCGGGGGATGAGAGGCAGATGGCTTTGGGCTTGGCGCAAGGCTTGCTGGGCTTGACGGGACGAACCCTGGCGATAAAGGGCGAGGACCTCACCATAGGCGAGGTCTACCAGGCGGTCGTTGGGAAAGCCCCGGGCCAAGGAAAGGGCCTGCTCGTCCTCACCCCGGCGGAGGTAATGATTCATGAGATCGGCGCGAACACCATGATGGTCACGGGGATTGAGGCGCATCAGCAGGTGCAGGCAGGTGAGGGCCGCCTCCTCTCGACCGGCCTCGGTATGGGAGAGATAGAGTCGAAACAGGAGGCGCAGGGCCGGTCGGTTGTCACCTAGCTCCCAGGGCAGAGTCCTGGGGTCCTGCTCCGGCAGCACCTGGGCCAGTCTCGTCTGGGCATGCTCCAGCATAGGGATGAGAAGTGACCGGGAAATCCAGGGTAGGGCGCTGTCAGGGTGGGCATAAATGGCGGTGACCAGGTCATCGAGGATGTCGAAACTGTTTGCAGCCTCGGGGTGGCGGTCAAGAAAATCCAGCCAGCCCAGGTCCTCCTGATCTTGCTCCCAGGGGTTGATGGCCATGGCGCTCGGTAAGAGTTGAAGGCTTATGGGTTTGGGAGACGGGAAGAGGGAGTGCCATTGAGCCTCCAATGTCACCAGGTCGGGGTGAGGCAGCAGGCGGCTCTGGAGGCAAGGGTCGGGGGCGGGCTGGGGGTGGCCCGCCATATCCGGCTTCAGGAAGGGATCGTGGACCTCACATCGGGGCGCTGGGGTACCGAGGACCGCCCGCTCCAGGTTATAACCCAGGGGTGGCTGTTGGCTGCAAGCCCTGGACCAGTCGCGCAGGTCCATGAGCCGGGGATCGATGAGGCTGGACTGGCTGGTCATGAGGGCATCCTGGGGGTCAAGGCCAGCCTGCTCCAGGAAGTCGAAAACCCCGGCATCCTCCTCGCCAGCACGGCGCAACTTGTGGTGCCAGAAGAGGGCGCGATCCCGAGCCAGGCCATCCTCATGCTGGGTCGCCAGCAGGGCGATCTCCAGCAGGGCGGTGCCAGGCTTGTCCGGGGCCTCGCGTTGGGTTTGGGAGAAGGCCAGTTGGGCCTCGACGAAGGCACCTTCATCGAGATGGATGGTACAGAGGCGCTGCCAGGCAGCGGCGCGCAAACCGCGACAGGGGTGTGCCCTCATGCGATCCAGGAAGGCGCGTTTCTTTCTCCGGTGGTCTCGGCGATCATAGGCGTCGCAGAGAATGGTGAGGGCGTGCTCGTAACGCTCATCCAGTTCATGGTCCGCGTCTTCACCGAACAGGGATTCAAGTAGGGCGATGGCACGCCCAGGTCGGTTTTCCAGCAGGCAACGTTCCGCCGCCAGCCCGAGCAGGTGGGGCGGCATCTGGCCGGATGCCAAGGCTCGTTTGAACAGGGTCCTGCTCAGTTCCACCAGCAAGAGTTCCCAGATCAGGTCCTGTGGTAGCTCGGGGGCGTCCCGGATAGCGCCGCAGCAGTGCCCATAGGGCATCCGGGAGCTGCAGGGGCAAGGCATGGCGTCATCCGGCGCGGTCAGTGGCTGGGTCAGAAAGCCTTGTTCCGGCAAGGGCGTGGCGTTCCAGATGGCGCGGGCAAGAAGAAAGGCCAGCCGGCGACCCTCGCCAGAGTCCAACTCGGGCTGTTCCCGGGTGAGGATGGGCGTCAGGGCGTCCTGGGCCCAGCGCAGGAAGCGCGTCGGATGATCGTCCTCCAGTATTCGCTGCAGACAGAGAAGCAGAATTTGCTCGAAAGGCCCTTCCTGTTCGGAGAGCGGCTGATCTGGTGGTCCCGGGCGAAACATGACGAACTTCCTGACGGGGGTATTTTAGGAAGGTCATTTTACCGCGGGGCCAGGGCTTGGGCCCTACCCAGGTATCGAAAGCTGAATAGGCCAAGGCTCTGGCATCCCTTCCTTGGTCCTGCCTGGTTTGCCAGTTTGACCACTTTAGCCCTGATCTGCTATACAATTACGAGTTTCCGCCGGGCAGTAGTCCGTTCGGGCGGCCGCGACGGGTTTCTCTAAACTAGAAACGGGCATTTGACATGAAGAAGACATGGCTGACCACGGTCACCGTTGCGGCGGTATTCCTTTCCAGCGGCGTTCAGGCGGCAGGCGACGCGAAGGCGGGAGAGGCGAAGACCGCTGTCTGTATCGCCTGCCATGGCCCTGCGGGGAATAGCCTGGTGCCGACCTGGCCCAAATTGGCTGGGCAGCAGCCTGAGTACATTTTCAAGCAACTCACCGACTTCAAGTCCGCTGCCCGCACCAACGAGACCATGAGTCCCCAGGTTCTGCCCCTCAATGAGGAGGATTTTGCCGATCTGGCCGCCTATTATTCCTCTCAAACTCAGATTGGTGGTACGCCTGACCCAGCCTCCGCTGAATTGGGTGGGCGCATCTACCGTGGGGGTAACGCCGAGACGGGGGTGCCCGCCTGTACCGGTTGTCATGGCCCCACAGGCGCCGGCTTGGGCCTTGCCAAATTCCCCCGCCTGTCAGGACAGCACGCGACCTATGTCGAATCCACCCTCAAGCTGTTTCGCGCTGGCACCCGCGCCAATGATCCCAATGGCATGATGCAGGGTGTCGCCGCCCGGATGAGCGATGTCGAGATCGCGGCCGTATCCCAATATGTTCAGGGCCTGAATCAGTAAGGTAAGCCTCGGGGTCTGCTCCCCGAAACGGTAGCTCGCGAAAGGGCAGCGGTTCGCTGCCCTTTCTCATTGGGGCCTTCCCCTTCCGGGGTATCCCCTCGCTCACTGGCGAGGTCCCTCCATCCCCTCCGTCGAAAGGACGTCATGCAGCGGATCAGACTGCTCAGCTATAACATCCAGGCGGGTATCCACACCCGCCAATACCGCGAATACTTGACCAAGGGTTGGAAGCACCTGCTCCCCCACCGCGAGCGCCAGGTCAACCTTGATCGGATCGCCAGCCTGTTGGAGGACTTCGATCTGGTGGGCTTGCAGGAAATCGACGGGGGGAGCCTGCGCACCCGCTTCATCGATCAGATCGAATATCTCGCCGACGAGGCCCAGTTCCCCTTCTGGTATCGTCAGGTCAACCGCAACCTGGGCAGGTTGGCTCAGCATGGCAATGGTGTTCTGAGCCGCCTGCGCCCGGCGCGGGTCATCGAGCACAAACTCCCTGGCCTGCCAGGGCGCGGAGCCGTTATTGTCGAATTCGAACTATCCGATGGTACCTTGCTGGGCATCTGCATCCTCCATCTGGCCCTCGGCTGGCGGGCGCGCAGCCGCCAATTGCGTTATATCGCCCAACTGACTGAGCGTTATCCCTACCTGGTGGTCATGGGTGATTTTAACTGTGGTTGTCGCAGCAGGTCGCTCCGCCAACTGGTCCGGGAGTCCGACCTGCGTGGCCTGGATTGTGATCTAAAGACCTTCCCAAGTTGGCAGCCCCAGCGCTGCCTCGATCATATCCTGGTCTCCCACACCCTGCGCATCCTTGACGTGGAGGTTCTGGATTATCCCCTTTCCGATCACCTGCCCCTGAGCATGACCATTGGCCTGCCGGAGGGGACTCAGGTGGTTGAATCCTGAATGTAGAAATGCCGCCAGGGGCCGGCCATGGTTTCGAGTGCCCTTAGCAAACTGGGGGTAGGCTCTGCCTCTCCGGGGAATACCTCCTCCACGGCTATGAAATTCCGGCCGTAACCCGCCTTGTTCCGCCAATCCCATTCCCAGGGTGGTTGCGCCGAACCACAAGCCGGGCAGGATAATTCCATGATCTCACTGTTACTTGTTAGTTCCTGTGCCCAGCCTTGATGCAGAGCGCGACAGGCGGTGCAGCGTGGGGGCCGGGTATTGCGGCCATGCTGCAATGCCGTCTGCGGCCAAGGACCGAGCAAACGGATGTGGGTAAAGGGGTCGCCAGCGGTGGTCGGCGCCAGGGTGAGATTGACTGAACAGCCGGCAAAGGTCAGCAGGCTCAAGAAGTTCCTCCCGGCCAGAAAGGCCTTGCCCGGGTCGGGCAAGGGGTCTCCGATGAAACCGATCGCCTCCAGATCAGCCTGAAGGTCAAGGGGATCGACGGCTAGCAAAGGATTGCTGGGCGACAGCAACAGCCGGCCGGTATGAATGCGCATGGAACCTCTCCCTTTCGCCATTCTGCCGTGGAATGGATAAACTGCTATGGGTAACTCCGATCAATCAAGGCGCTAGGCCGAAGGGATTCTTTGGTGCCCTGGCATGATTTCAACCAGCGATTCCTTAACCCTCTGGAAGGGGATATATGAAAATTTACCTCTTGCTGTTTTCTCTTCTCGTTACCGGTTGCGCGGCTCCCGAGTTACTGAGTTCCGACCCCTATAATGTTGTCGTAAATGCGGATACCAGTCGGCCCCAGGATGCGCAAGCCATAGCGGACAAGGAGTGTGCCAAGCTCAACAAGGTCGCAAAACTCAACCGGCAGAGAAAAACCAACAACCTGTGGTCGGATTATATTTTTGCCTGTGTGGCGCCCGAAACCAGTCGTTAGGAGGCCAGAGTTGGCCAATCCCAGGGTTGGAGCGACCAGCGGGTGCTGATGGGTTCCAAGCCTGGAGATGCGCGTAACGGCGCCCTTGCCGCCCCTTAGAGCGAGGGGTTGATGAAGCCGCGACCCAGGGCATCCGCGGCGAGGATGGCATCCTTGACCTCGACCCAGGTCACCTCGAAGGCCTCGTTATGAGATGTCTCCCCCGGCGCGACGGCTAGTTCGGCGATGACCTGTGCCCGTTCCGGGGAGAGGGACTCGATACCAAGCGCCGCGAGGGTCAGGGGCAGCCCCACGGACGCGGAAAATGCCATCACCTCCTGGATCTCGGCTGCCTCCCTGCCCTCCAGCACCAACTGCACCAGGGTGCCGAAGGCCACCTTTTCGCCATGCAGGTAACGATGGGTCTCAGGCGCTGCCGTCAGGCCATTATGCACGGCATGGGCGACGGCCAGACCACCCGACTCGAAACCTAGCCCTGAGAGCAAGGTGTTGGCCTCGATGATGCGTTCCAGGGCGGGCGTCACCGCGCCTGCCCGCGCCGCGGCGACGGCGGCGGTCCCGTCCTGCAGCAGGGTCTGGTAGCAGGTGCGCGCGATCGCCATGGCAGCCAGGGTACTGGCGCCCCCCACCTGATTGCGTTTGGAGGCACGGTGTGCGGTGTCCGCCTCGAACCAGGTCGCCAGGGCGTCACCCATGCCGGCGATGAGAAACCGCGCCGGTGCTTGGGCAATGATGCGGGTGTCCACCAGGACGAGATCTGGGTTACGCTTGTAGAAGAGACACTTGTCAAACACCCCCTCGGCTGTGTAAACCACGGACAGGGCACTGCAGGGGGCATCACTGGCGGCGACGGTGGGACAACAGACAACCGGCAGATTTAGGGTGCCGGCCACAGCCCTGGCGGTGTCAAGTGCCTTGCCGCCGCCGACCCCCACGATGCACCCAGCACGGGTGCGCCTGGCCTCCGCCGTGCAGCGTTCGATTTCGGGTGCCGAACATTCGCCACCGAATTCGAGGGTGTCATAGGGTATCCCGTCCCTGCCAAAGGCCTCGTGGTAGAGAGGCTCGGTTTGGTGACGAGCGGTGGGGCTGGCGATGACCAGGGGACGTTCGCAGATGCCCATCTTGATCATTTCCCTGGCGAGTTCGCGGCTGGCGTCATGGCCTTGGACATAACGCGAGGGGGAGCAGAAAATCTTGAGCATCTTGCCGACTCCTGAAGGGTTCACCGGGGATGGGGTGGGGTCAATAGGGGGTCCTGGTCTCTGCCGGCCCAATCCCGGGCAAACTGCCAGGCGGTGCGACCGCTGCGGGAACCGCGCTGCAAAGCCCAACGCAGGGCGAGGGGGTCGACGACCTCCGGTTCTTGCCTGACGGCGCCGAGTCGCTCCAGCCAATGATGGACGATGGCCAGGTACTGGTCCTGGGTAAAGGGGTGAAAGGCAATCCAGAGCCCGAAGCGATCAGAGAGGGAAATCTTTTCCTCCACGGTCTCCCCTGGGTGGATCTCACCCCCGATCATGGCTGCCTCGCGATTCTCGATCTGGAATTCGGGCAGGAGGTGGCGACGGTTGGAGGTGGCATAGATGAGGAGGTTGTCCGGGGTGGCGCTGAGGGAACCCTCCAGCACCGCCTTGAGGGCCTTGAAGCCGGATTCGCCAGCATCGAAGGAGAGGTCGTCACAAAAGATGACGAAGCGCTCGGGTCGGTCGTATATCAGATCCAGCACCTCCGGCAGATCTGACAGTTCGTCCTTGTCCATCTCGATCAGGCGCAGGCCCTGGTCCCGAAGCGCGTTGAAGATGGCCTTGATTAGGGACGACTTGCCTGTACCCCGGGAACCCCAGAGCAGGATGTTGTTGGCCCCGCGCCCCGCAAGAAACTGGCGGCTGTTGCGAAGAATTTCAGCCTTCTGACGATCCAGGCACAGCAGGTCATCCAGGGCCAGTCGTTGGGGATGGGCCAGGGCCTGCAAGTGCCCGCGCCCCCCTCTCACGGGGCGCCAGCGGAAGGCCTGGGCCTCCCAGTCCGGCGCGGTGGGCGCATGGGGTAGCAGGGCCTCACAGCGGTCCAACAGCCGCGCCGCGCGCGCCATCAGGTCCCGAGCGTCCCTCATGGTCTGGTCAGGCGTGGATGCGCCGGTATTTCAGGCGATGGGGCTGGTCAGCCTCCGCCCCCAGGCGGCGATGGCGGTCGGCCTCATAGTCGGCATAGTTGCCCTCGAACCAGGTAATCTGGGAGTCGTCCTCGAAGGCCAGGATATGGGTGGCGATGCGGTCCAGGAACCAGCGATCGTGGCTGATAACGAGGGCGCAGCCGGGGAAGGCCAGGATGGCCTCCTCCAGGGCACGCAGGGTCTCCACGTCGAGATCATTGGTGGGCTCGTCGAGCAGCAGCAGATTGCCGCCGCTCTTCAGGAGTTTGGCCAGGTGAACCCGGTTGCGCTCACCGCCCGAGAGGTCGCCGATGCGTTTTTGCTGGTCCGTGCCCCTAAAGTTGAAGCGACCAACGTAGGCGCGGGAGGGCATCTCGTAGCGGCCGACGATGAGGGTGTCGGCGCCATCGGAAACCTCCTGCCAGACCGTCTTGTCGCCGTCAAGGGCGTCACGGCTCTGATCGACATAGGCGATCTGGACCGTTTCACCGATCCGCAGGGTGCCGGTATCCGGTTGCTCCAAACCCGTCAGGAGGCGAAAGAGGGTGGTCTTGCCGGCACCATTGGGGCCTATGATGCCGACGATGCCGCCCTTGGGCAGATTGAAGGAGAGATTCTCGTAGAGCAGGCGGTCCCCGTAGGCCTTGCTCAGGCCCTCGGCCTCCACCACCAGGTCGCCCAGGCGTGGGCCGGGTGGGATATAGATCTCGTTGGTCTCATTGCGGGCCTGGAATTCCTGGGATTGGAGTTCATCGAAACGGGCCAGCCGCGCCTTGCTTTTGGCATGACGGCCCTTGGGATTGGAGCGCACCCACTCCAGTTCGTGCTTCATAGTTTTGATGCGCGCCCCTTCCTGTTTCTGCTCCTGCTCCAGCCTGGCCTCTTTCTGCTCTAACCAGGAGGAGTAGTTGCCCTCCCAGGGTATGCCATGGCCGCGGTCCAGTTCCAGAATCCAGCCGGCGACATTGTCGAGGAAGTAGCGGTCGTGGGTGACGGCGACGACGGTGCCGGGGTATTCGTGCAGGAAGCGTTCGAGCCAGGCCACGGATTCGGCGTCCAGGTGGTTGGTGGGCTCGTCGAGGAGAAGCATGTCGGGTTTGGACAGTAGGAGCCGGCACAGGGCCACCCGGCGCCGCTCGCCACCGGAGAGCTTGGTGACATCCGCGTCCCAGGGCGGCAGGCGCAGGGCCTCGGCGGCCACCTCCAGGGTACGATCCAGGTTGTGGCCGTCGGTGGTCTCGATCAGGTTCTCCAATTCCGCCTGCTCCTTGGCCAGGGCGTCAAAATCGGCATCCGGCTCGGCGTAGGCGGCATAGACGGCGTCGAGCCGCTCAAGTGCCGCCTTGACGTGACCCAGGGCCTCCTCGACATTGCCCCGTACGTCCTTGGTCGGGTCGAGTTGAGGTTCTTGGGGCAGGAAGCCAACTTTGATGCCCGGCTGAGGCCGGGCCTCGCCCTCGATCTCGGTGTCAAGACCAGCCATGATCCGCAGCAGGGTGGATTTGCCGGAGCCGTTGATACCTAGTACGCCGATCTTGGCGCCGGGGAAGAAGGATAAGGAGATATCGCGCAGGATCACGCGCTTGGGGGGCACGACCTTGCCGACCCGATTCATTGTAAAGATGTACTGCGCCATGGTTGAAGGATGCGTTCTCGTCTGGGGTTAGCAAGGAGATTGGGCTGGGGCAAGGACTGCCGCCCACCGGCGTTGAGCGTAAACTTGGCATTATTATTTCATAAATAACGCCGGCGGTTCCGATCCCGGCCCTGGTACCGATTGCCCATGGACCCACATCCCTTGGTGAAATCTCTTCCGGTCATTGGCTTCGTCGCCCCCAGTGGTACCGGCAAGACGACCCTGCTGATGCAACTGGTGCCCGTCCTGCAGCGGCGGGGTTGGAGGATAGGCTACCTCAAGCATGCCCATCATGGCTTTGAGGTCGATCGACCCGGTAAGGACAGCTTCGAAATTCGGGCCCTTGGTGCCCGCCAGGTACTGCTTGCCTCGGCAGACCGGTGGGTGATGCAAAGTATGTGTGAGGTCGAAGGTCAGGATCCGAATCTTGAGGAGATGCTTGCGCGCTTCGACCCCCGTCAGGTCGATCTGATTCTGGTGGAGGGATTTAAGTTCAGTGCCTTTCCCAAGCTGGAGGTCCACCGGGCCGGACTGGGTAAGCCCTACCTCTATCCCGTTGATCCCTACATCCGGGCCCTGGTTACAGATGGGGGGGCGCCGGCGGGTGCGCATCCGCCCTTGCTATCACTGGGTGATCCGGAGGCCATCGCTGACTTCATTATCGCTGATCTTCCCAGGACACCAGCGAGAGGCGGGTCATGAGCGCTCCGCGGTGAGGTAGGCGATCCAGCCCGCCTCGGGTTCACCCTCCTCGACGGGTACGAAGATGCCATCCGGCTCGCCCTGAGGATCCCAACCCTGCCAGTAGCACAACACCCGGCCGAAGCCGGCCTCCACGAGCAACTCCCGGATCTCGGGTAAGGACCATAACCGCCAGTCGTAGCTGAAGGCCCGCTCCAACCGTGAACCGTCGCTGAAGGTGAAATGGATATGACAGATCAGCCGACCACTAATGGGGTCGTAATGGGCCTGATCCCAGATATAGGTGAAGGTGCCTCCCGCGCCTTGGATCGACCGTTCCTCCGTCGTCAACCGATAGGCGTCATAGCCGCCATAGGCATCCAGAAAAAACACCCCATCCGGTTTGAGGCTGTCACGAACCCGGCGGAAATAGCCCAGTAAGGACTCCCGCTTCGTCAGTAGCCAGTAACTGAAGTTCAAGGCGCAGACGATATCCTGAGTGCCCGTTTCCGCGGCGAGCACATTGTCTAAACGCAGGCTCACCCGTTTGGCCTGGGCCGTATCCAACCGCGCCAGATTATGGGTGCGCCCCCATTCCAGCACCTCGTCGTCGATATCGATGCCCGTTGCCTGGTTGGTCTTGCGCCGCCGTACCCACTCGCAGCATAAGGCCGCGGTGCCGCAGAAATCCTCCCTCAGGCGTCGGGCGGGTTTCAGACGCAGGTCTCGGTAGGTACGGTCGATGAAATCCACCTCCGCCTGGGGGCATTGGACCGACTCCTCATAGAGCTGATGGCGGTCAGCTCGATCGGCGAGGGTGGGGGAGGGGAGGGACTTAGTCATGGCCAATTAGTTACGAGTCAGGAAGGAAGAGGCGCACGCCCCTATAGCATAGCCCAGCCTGGACCGCGAGGCTTAGCGGTCAGGAGCCGCCCTTGCCTGGAAAAGGGAAGAGGGGGTGACTGGGGGGCTAATAAGGGGGCCCATCAAGGGGGGTTAGCCTAGAAAACTTGCGCCCCTGCAAGGATTCCATTATCTTGCGCCCTCCCAACGGCTAGATAGCTGCCTGTGGCCAGGTGCGCCTGTTGGTTCGTTGGTCAAATTTCGGAGAGATGTCCGAGTGGCTTAAGGAGCACGCCTGGAAAGCGTGTATACGGCAACGTATCGAGGGTTCGAATCCCTCTCTCTCCGCCATTTTGGTTAGTTCCCAACCTTTTCTCCCTGGCATAAGGCCATGTTACGGGTTTCGTTAGGGTGGCTTTTGCAATAGGCCTGGCGTTGATCCCGGAAATTGGCTAGATGCTGATCGATATTTTCCCCGGTTAGTTCGACACCAAAGCCATCTCCCTCGCCAGGTTGGGGTGGCGACAGCAACTGCTCCAGAATCTTGCGACCGGCGATGCGATTGTAATGGGAATATTCCCAATAATATTGCATGGTATCTCTACCGGTTACTTGGGGAATATCCTCCATGGTGATCGGATTATATCCGGTGAAATCCATAAACCGGATATCGCAACCCTCCCTTCTTCTCTGGTCGAAAAGCTTGACTAGGCCCCGTTTCCACTCTTCCTGATCCCGCCAAATATTTTCCCAATAGGACAACTCCGCCAAGGCATGCACCGGGTGTAGAAAGAAGCGGAAGGCAACCCCCTGCTTGCAATAGTCTTGGGTTACGGCATCCAGGGCGGCCATCCCCTCGGGGATGGTCTCTGGGCTGGAGGAAGGATCGCCCTGGGTGACGATCTTTTCAAAGGCCTTCCCCGTCCCGCCCTCGTCCGCCATGATATAGGTCAGACACTGGTCGGATTTATGGCCGCGGGAAGCGAGCATCGGAAGGCATTTTTGGTCGGATAAACCGAGTAAGATCTTCCAGGTCTCCGTTGTCAGGGTCAGGGAGATAGAGCGTTTGATGTTGATCAGCAGGCGCTTGAGGGGATACCAAGGTTCCTTGGCAATCAACTCCTCGGCCAAATCACTATTTCCGATCTGAGTCCCGAATTGCCAACCATAGTCGAAACCCCATACCACGATATCGGGGCGATGAAAGTAGCTGGTATGGCGCAGCATTCTGATAGCATCCCCCAGGCTAGCGCCGCTGATCGCCAGGTTGAACACCCGCCGGCCAGAGAAGAGATCATCGGCATCCGTTGGCAACCCAATTTCAGTCCGGGAACTACCGAGAAAGACGATCTCCGGCTGATAGCGGTAGACGGCATAGGTTTTGGCCCATGGGACTATCTTCTGCTGGGCCGGGCTCAACCTCGCCAAGAGGGGCGTATCCCACTGATGAATGTAGTAAGGGTCAACCCAATAGTTGAGCGTGACGAGACTGGCGAGTAGGCCAAACCCGGCCAGGCCCAGATACCAGAGATAGCGGCGGGTGTCGCTGCGGGTTGGTGAGGAGGACATAGTGAATCAGAATTGCGCGTAAATGAAGTCAGTCGGCCTGTCCATACCCAGGATGGAGATGGCAAGGAGCATTCCCGTTATCAGGGCCCAACCGAGACTGGGCCGCCATTGCAATCGCCATAGGGAAAAGGAGGCAAGGGCATTTGGATAGCGGTTTTCAAAATACAGAATTATTTCGTTGGTGTTGGGCATCAGGAAGGCGATAAAGGCGCTGACGGCCACCAGCCAATAGTCCCAGGACGCCAGGTCCAGGACCGGCGTCACGCCATTGAAACCGCCGAGTCCTGCCAGGACATTGATGGCAGCGGGGACGCTGTCGGCCCGGAAGAAGCACCAGGCAATCATCACTACCAGGAAGGTCAGCACCCGATTGAAAAGGACCCTCATAGTGCCGGCGGGCTCCGATGGCTTGCCGACGAGGGATTGCCAACCGTGCTGGAGGCATAGATAAAGGCCATGGAGTCCCCCCCAGATAACGAAGGTCCAGTTGGCGCCATGCCATAAGCCACCTAACAGCATGGTCAGCACCAGGTTACGGTAGCGCGCCAACTGGCCATGCCGGTTACCACCCAAGGGAATATAGAGATAATTACGAAGGAATCGCGACAGGGAAATATGCCACCGTTGCCAGAACTCGCTGACGCTGGCGGCCTTGTAAGGCGAGTCGAAGTTGAAGGATATCTGGAAACCAAACATACGTGATACCCCAATGGCCATGTCGGAGTACCCGGAAAAGTCGAAATAGAGTTGAAAACTATAGGCAAACATGCCCAACCAGGCGTGCAGGAGATCCGGGTTGTCAGCCGCGAAGGCCGTTTTTATTACGGGCACCAGGTTGTCGGCAATGAACACCTTCTTTGCCAGGCCGAAGGTAAAGAGGGTAATACCCACGGCGAAATTGTTGGCGCTGGGCGAATAATTGCGACGGTCGGCGAATTGCGGCAATAGGTCCTTGTTATCCAGGACCGGGCCAGCCACGATGTAGGGAAAATAGGTCGTGAAGAGGGCGTAGCGCCACAGGCTGGTCTCGGCTACCTTGCCATGAAAGGCATCAACCAGAAAGGCTATCTGAGTAAAGGTGAAAAAGGAGATGCCTAGGGGCAGCAATACATCCAAGGGATGGATGTCAACTCCGGTCAGGCCATTGACGGAGTTGATAAAGAAATTGGCATACTTGAAGTATCCAAGCAAAAGGATGTTGAAGGCGACGGCGCCAGTCAGCCAGAACTTTTTACGGCTTTGGTAGGCATGCATAATGCCGAGATAGGCCAGGTAATTACCTAAGGTTGAGATGGAAATGATCGGGAGGTATTTATAGTTCCAGGAGACATAGAAGGCCACCGAGGCCAACAGGAGCCAGGTCGCGGCCCATTGCTGGTTTTTCCTGCCCAAAATAAAGAATCCGGCCAGGGTGATGGGCAGAAAGAAAACAATAAAATTAAAGGAACTGAAGACCATGGGATTTCCTTGGCGGGGGCGAGGAACATTCGGCGCATTCTACTGCGCGGGTTGAATCCAAAGCCAGTGACATGAAATCGCCGGGGGCCCTCACCCTTGTAGAGCGGCTGCCATGCCTGAGGAGCCTAATCTGGGGTGAAGGGGCTGGCCACAGGTGGGCCTTCCATCGCAAATCTCAGGACCCTTGCCACGCCGGTGTTGTCCATATAGGCCCCCCTGACGGGGTCGTTACCGATCACGAACTGGGCGAATATGGCGCTGCCGGCGCCGCGTGCATAGACCGGAACCAGGCTGTTGGTGTGACGAGTCGTATTGAAAAGCAGTTTCGGCACCCGGCCAGCCCCCCGATCGACCAGGGGCGCGAAGGGTATTCGGTCTGAATTGGGTCCCCACACCAGCCCCGTGTCATGGTCAGCGGTCACGACCAAGAGCGTTTCTCCCCAATGGCTGTTTGCCTCTACCCAGGCGACGACCGCTTCGATGGCCGATACGAATTCCACCTGTTCCTGCACCATGCGGCTGACGTTATTCTGATGATTGGCCCAATCGATAGCCCCCCCTTCGATAACGAGGAAGAGGCCATCGGGATCCTCGTCGAGTACGTTCAAGGCCCCCCGTACCAGGGTAACCAGATCCGGCACCCCGGGATTGAGCGGCGAGTCTGCCTCGGGTTCCTCGGCTTTCGGGCCCCGTCGGGCCTCTTGGAGCGTGGTCGCCACCTGAGCGGTCCCTAACAGCCGCTGCGGGGTCGGGCCTGTGACCAATGCCTGAAATTCTGCCAGGGTGGAAATGGGCCGGAAACCCTGATAGGTGCCAGTAGGCAGGGCCCGGGCCTGCTCTATCGCCCGCCAGGTAGCGTCCCCCCCTACGGTCTGGTAATCCCTGGGGACCTCCCGGAGAGCACCATCGTCGTCAAAATCGGGGTTGCCAGCGCCCATGATGACATCCAGCACCCCGCCGGTCAGCATGGCGTTGGCTAGCTCGGCTAGATTGTTGCGGCTGACGTTATGGGCATTCCCCAGGGCCGCGGGCGTGGCGTGTGACCAGGGCACGGTGGTGACGACGCCGACTGCCTTGCCCAGGGCCTTGGCCATTTCGGCCAGGGTTGGGCCCAGGGGCTGGTCCTGATCGCTCCAGTTGATGGCCCCGTTGAAGGTTTTGGTTCCCGTGGACAGGGCCGAGGCCGCGGCGGCGGAATCGGTGGATCCCCCCTTCAACCAGGCATAGCCTTGGACAGGTTCCCAAGCCTTGGCCGGGTCATAGATGAGGCTGGCCTGCTGGAGTCCGGTCCCGGCGGGGGTGGCCGAGGTATGCAAGGGGTAGGTGCTGCACCCGAATCCGACCCAGCCAGGCCCATCATAGAACTGGGTACTGATTCCTGCCTTGTCATCCCATCTGCCCTGGAACATGCTGGCCGCCGTCCAGGTGTTGTAACCGGCACCGTCGGCGATCATGAAGATGACATTCTTGACCCCGGTCTCGGGTATGCCGGTGGCCAGGGCAGCTGTTGCCGTTATCAGGGCGAGGCCACAGGTGAGCCACCCGCCCGCCGAGCGCATCAGGGCCCTCATCAGATAGCGCGGCAACTGTTCTATCAAGTCCTGGCAATCCCCAAGGCCATGGTTAGCCCCAACTCAATCCCCACCCCGTCCCCCGGTTGCACTGGGAGCAACCCCTAATGCTTAGGGGGGCACTGATCAGGGGTGGCCAGGAAGGTCACGTTGTTATCTGGTCTCCCGGCGCCGCCACACCGTCAGTTCCGACAGGCTATGCTGGAACTTGCGGCGCGTCTCGCGGATGACGAAGGGAACCTCGACAGGGCCTTCCACCCGATCGAAGTGGGCACCGAGAATGTCCTGAATCCCCTCAAGGGTGGTGTAGGACTCGCCATCCTTTTTGAATCCGCCGATCCACTCCTCGCGCTGAGTGTGTTCCTCCAGCCAGGTATAGGGGGATGCCAGTACCAGTAGGCCTCCAGGATTCAGCCGTTCCTGAACCTCCTCCAGAAAGCGGCGTGGGGCATAGAGGCGGTCGATGAGATTGACGGCCAGGATCAGGTCATAGCCACGGAATACCGGTTTCAGGTTGCAGGCGTCCCCCTGCCAGAAGGCCACTTTAGAGGCAGTTTCGGCCAGCCCCAAGGCGTTCAGGTGGCGTTCGCGGTACTGAACCAGTTCCCCTTCGTCCGGAAGGGTGTAGCGGATGGTACCCGTCCCGGCCAGTTGCACGCCGGTCTGAATGAAGCGGGCAGAGAAATCGATCCCATCGACTCGCTCGAAGTATCGCGCCAATTCAAAGCTAGAGCGCCCCGTGGCGCACCCCAGGTCCAGTGCCCGCCTTGCCGGCAAGCCCTTGCCGTGGCGGGTCCAGGCGGCGATGGCGAGGTCCACCACGGCGCAGGGAAAGTTCGGCACCCCGAAGTAGTCATCGCCATAGTGAAATTCGGCATATTGCGACAGGAGTGCATCCGTTTCATACCGGGAGTCTGGCAGGATCGCTGAGGCCGCGCTGACGATGTATCGGAATCCGGCATGCTGAAAAAAGTGACGGCGGAAGGCGTAACGGGAGACATGGCGTGCCTCGTTGCCAGTCGAAATCCAGGAGCCGCCCTTGATGATGTTGTGTCGGTTGTCGAAGGTCGGGGTGGTGAAGTCGTCATAAATCGGATGAACGTCAAAGCCATCGAAGGGGTAGGTTGGCGTCTCGCACCACTGCCAGACGTTGCCAACCACATCGAACAGGTCGCCGTGGGAGAACCGGTTGACCGGACAACTGGAGGCCCAATGGTCGAGGTGGAGGTTGGCGGGTGCGGGCGAATCCACCCCGACCTCATCCAGGCCGGCATGGTCATAGAGACGATGCCATTCGTCCTCGCTCGGCAGTCGGACCTGGAGACCCGTTTCCCGTGCCTTCCAACGGCAGAAGGCCCGCGCCTCATGGCAATTGGTCTCCACCGGCCAGTCCCAGGGCATGGACACCTCCTCGGCCATCAGACGTAGCTTCCAGGTGTCGCCATCCTGCACCCAGAAGGTAGGATGTCGGGCCTGGGCGAAGCGCCGCCAACCCAATCCTTCCTCATCCCAAAGGCTGTCGTCGTTGTAACCACCGGTCGTGACAAAGGGGAGGAACTCGCCGTTGCTCGTCAAATAGCGGGCGGCACGGAAGGCGGGCACCTCGGCCTCGTGGTAGCCATATTCATTGTCCCAGCCATACCAGGGGTCAGTGAACTGCCGGCCCAGTCGGACCTTGCCGGTGGGGATATCCACCAGGCGATTCTCGGGTGCCGGGCCGCTGACTGGGCAAGGTGGCCAGTCCGGGTGGGGCGCTACCCAGTCCAATACCTGCTGACGTATCAGAACCGAGGAGGTTTCCAGGTGAATGCGTTCGTGCTCTATGCCCATCAGCACCACCCAAAAGGGGTCCTGCCAGCCGATAGGCAAGGTGAGGGGTGTATCGCGGATTATGCGGTCCACGGTGGCCCGCACCTGGTCGCGGTAGTTCCGGACCTCGTTCGGGCTTGGCCAGTCGTAATGGGCCTCGTTCAGATCGTCCCAGCTCATCTCATCCACGCCGACCGCGAACAGGGATTCCAGCCTGGGGTCGATGCGCTTGTCCACCAGTCCCGCCAGCACGAACTTGTTGATGAAGAAGGTGGCGGTGTGACCCAGGTAGAATAGGAGGGGGTGGCGGAGGCTGATGGACTTGCGGGTGTAGGCCAGGTCATTGGCCAGCAACTGGAACAGGGACTCGTAGCGGTCCCAGGTCGCGTGAAAATAGCGCAGGATCTCGGCGCGCTTGGCCTCCGGGTCCGGGCCATCCAGGTATGGGGTACGGGGGAAGTGTTCGGTTGGCATGGCCTTGGTGCCTGATGAGAGGGAAGGCCCAGCTTGCCCCAAAGGGCCAGGGGGTTCAAGACTAATGGATGCCCGGGTCCTTGACGGCCCAGGGGTGGAACAAAGTATGCTTGAGCCAGCGGATTAGCAAGGTCAGATAAAAGTTAGGATGAAATCTCGGCGGCTCATACTCGCCCTCGCCTTGGTGGTCTTCCAGTTGTTGCTGGGGGCTCACGAACTGGATCACCTCACGCAGGGCGAATCGGACCCCTGTCCGATCTGCATGATCGGTGCGGCCCCCGCCTTGTTGTCCAGCGTACCCCCGCCTCCAACGCCAAGCCTAG
>CAZFZB010000025.1:0-5484 GCA_964523415.1 uncultured Chromatiaceae bacterium
AGAATATCCGAATATTTGATATTCAAAAAATTTTCCAATCCAAACTTAGGCTTGCAACCAAGGCCCAAAAAGCTCAGGATTATGGCCTCGCGCTTTGAATCCAGGTTCGTCGAGGGCACTGGGGACAAGTTTGGTGGCCAGGCACTGAGGGCCGTCGGGGCGCGGCCTGCGTCTGTTGCCCTGGTGGCGCGGAGGCAAGGAGTAACATAACCGGGGAGGACCCGGGATTTCAGTGCTTAGCCAGAGGTATGCCGTCCGCCACTCGCGGGCGTGATCGTCTGATTGAACCCGGAAGCCGTAACTTATGACACCCGCCGATCTCAACCACGTTCGCGATCACATCGCCTCGCGCATCATAGGTCAGCAAAGCTTTATTGATAGCATGCTCATCTGTCTGCTCAGCGACGGCCATCTGCTGGTGGAGGGCATGCCGGGCTTGGCCAAGACCACGGCGGTGAAGGCGCTGGCCGACTCGCTGGAGGGTGACTTCCACCGTGTCCAATTCACCCCGGACCTGCTGCCCTCGGACTTGATCGGCACCGACATTTACCGCCACGAAAAGGGCGAGTTCGAGTTCCGGCCTGGTCCCCTCTTCCACAACATCCTCCTGGCTGATGAGGTCAACCGGGCCCCGGCCAAGGTGCAGTCGGCCCTACTGGAGGCAATGGCTGAACAGCAGATCACGGTGGGTCAGCGCACCTATCCCCTGCCCAAACTCTTTATGGTGCTGGCGACCCAGAACCCGGTGGAGCAGGAGGGCACTTATCACCTGCCCGAGGCTCAGCTTGACCGCTTTCTCATGGAGGCGGTGGTCGATTACCCCAGCCGCGACGAGGAGCTCAAGATCCTTGCCCTAGACTTGGCCCAGCAGAAGTCCAGTCACAAGCCACCCGCCAAGCGGTTGACCCAGCCGGAGCTGTTCGCCATGCGACGGGATGTGGCGGGTCTCTACCTGGATCCCAAGCTGAATAGCTATATTGTTGATTTAATTCAGGCGACCCGAAACCCCAGGGTTTACGACCCGGATTTGGCGCGCTGGTGCCGTTTCGGTGCCTCGCCCCGCGCCAGTATCGGTCTGGCCCGCTGCGCCCGCGCCCGCGCCTGGCTTGACGGTGATTCCTTCGTCGCCCCCCACCATATCCAGGCCGTAGCCCCTGAGATTCTACGCCACCGTCTGCTGCTTACCTTCGAGGCCGAGGCGGAGGGTATAACCACGGATGATTTCATCGCGCGCCTGCTCAAACTGGTCGCGATTCCTTGAGGTGTCGTTCCGGTTCGGGGAGTGGGGAACCCGATGTTTGAGACCCGGCTCTGGCCCTGTTCCACCCCGCTCGGCCCGGCCACCCATTCTCTAAGATCCTGTCACCGATGAGCCTTTACCCGCGTCTGGACGATCTGTTGGAGTTGCGTCACCAGGCACATACCCTGGGTCTGCCGTCACGCCATCTGGTCAATTCCTCGTTCGCAGGCCTCTATGCGTCCGTGTTTCGGGGTGCCGGTGTCAATTTCGAGGAGGTGCGCGAGTATCGGGAGGGCGACGACATCCGCTATATGGACTGGAAGGTTACGGCCCGCACCAACGAACCCCATATGAAGGTCTTCCGCGAGGAGCGTGAGCGCTCGGTGGTGTTGTGCGTCGACAAGGGTCCCCACATGAGTTTCGGTACTCGCGGCACCTTCAAATCGGTACAGGCCGCCCGCGCCGCCGCCCTCATAGGCTGGGCGGCGAGCCGCCTCAATGATCGGGTCGGTGGCCTGGTCTTTGGCGACCCTATCGCCGGGCTTCAGCACTTCCGGCCCTCGCGGGGGCGCCGCGCACTCTGGCAACTGCTACGGGCCTTGACCGTGCCCGGGGCAGAACAGGAGGCATCCATCGACTGTCTGGGTATGGCCCTGAGGCGCGCCACCAGTGGCATCCCCACCGGCTCACTGGTCTTCATCATCGCCGATCTGAACCGTGACCCCCTGGAATTGGAGCCCATCCTCGGTACCCTGATCCAACGTAACGCCGTGGCCCTGATCCCGGTGGATGACCCGGCAGACTGGGAGATCCCTGCCATGGGGGTGACGACCTTTACCGGTACCGATGGCACCCTGATCGAGATCGATACCGACGACCCCCAGGCGCGTCTCGATTACCGTCAGGCCTGGCTGGAACGCCGTGCCATGTTACGCGCCATGAGCTATCGGCTTGCCGTCACCCTGTTGCCGGTGCGTACCGATGAGGAGATTCATCTGTCCCTGATCCACCACTTGGAGCAGCGCGCCCGGGTACGGGCGGTCTAGACCATGGCCACCTTGACGCCGCCCATTACCCAGGAGATCGCCATCCAGTTGCGCGATATCCATGGCCTGGACCCCGTTTCCTGGTGGCCGCCTGCCCCGGGTTGGTGGCTGTTGGCCGGGTCCTTCCTATTGCTGTTCCTGTTGGGCTGGCGCTGGCGTGCCAGCCTGCGGCTGCGTATCCCACCCATCCCGGTGCTGCGGATCGGTTCCTGGCGGTGGGACGCTGCCCGCCAACTGCGCGCCCTGCGGCACCGGGCACCGACTCAGGACCCAAAGGTGACCGCTAGCGACCTTTCGGAACTCCTCCGCCGGGTTGCCATGGCCCGTCTGGGTCGGGATGCCTGCGCCGGCCTGGTGGGCGAGAACTGGCTGGACTGGCTAGCGTATCAGGACCCTCATGGCTTTGACTGGAGGACTAAGGGACGTCCTCTGCTGGAGGCGCCCTATGCCCCGCCCCTAGCCGGTAACGCCCGCCCTCAGGCCAGCGGCGGCTCCCGTCCGCCGGCCGGTGGCGGCAACCCTGAGTCTTCGCCAGAATGGCTCGAACTTATCGACGCTGCCTACCAATGGGTCCAGGCGGAGGATGGCCGTCGTGTTTGAGTTCCATTGGCCTTGGGCCGCCGTTCTGTTGCTGGTACCCTTGCTGTTGCCTTGGTTATGGCCCGAGCGGCGCGAGCGGGGGGAGGAAAACCCGGAAGGTCAGCGCCTTACCCTGCTCCATCCCCACCCGGAGCGTTTGCGGGCCGCCTATCGGGCCTTGCGGCCGGCGCGGCAGATTGCGGGCTGGGTCCAGCGGATACTGCTCTGGCTGCTGTGGATCGCCCTGGTTCTGGTTCTGATGCGGCCCGAATGGCTGACACCCCATACCGAGGTCAGTTCGCCGGGTTATGACCTGCTGCTGGCGGTGGATGCCTCCCATTCCATGGAGGCCCTGGATTTCAGTGCCCAGGGCCTGCCCATCAACCGCATGGCCGTGGTCAAGGGCGTCATGGGGCGTTTCATCGATGGACGCGAGGGCGACCGTGTCGGTCTTATCGTCTTCGGCAGCCAGGCCTTCGTCCTCTCCCCCCTGACTCTGGATCGGCATGCCACCCGCCAACTGCTCGACGGTCTGGAGCCCAATATCGCCGGACCTGGTACGGCCCTGGGCGACGCCATTGCCCTGGGCGCCAAGAAGTTGCGGGAACGCCCGAAGGGCTCCCGCGTCATGATTCTGATCGCCGATGGTGACAACTCGGCGGGGGGCTTCACGCCATCGGAGGCAGCCGCCCTGGCCCGTGCCCTGGGCGTACGTATCCACGTCATTGGTGTTGGCAGTGAAGACAAGCGCATTCCCATCCCGGAGGGGGGGGAGATCAACTATCGCGAGGACCTGACAATGGACGAGGACACCTTGCGAGGTATCGCGGATGCCACGGGCGGCGCTTACTTCCGCGCCACTGATGCCCGGGCCCTGGAGGAAATCTCGCGGCGTATCGATGACCTCGAAAAGACCGAGGCCGAGGCACGTACCGCCTTCCTGCCGGAACCGCTCTTCCGCTGGCCCCTGGGGCTGGCGCTGCTCGCCCTGCTCGGCCTGGGCCTCTTCCCCGAAGGTCGCAAGCGCTTCTCCCGGAGGGTTTCAAGTGATTGAGGCCGGCTTCCATTTTGCCCAACCCCTCTGGTTCTGGGCACTGTTGATGCCCCTCCCGGTGGCCCTGTGGCTGTGGCGAAGTGCCGCGCGCGCCGCGCGCGGGCCGGTCCATCGCTACGCCGATCCGCACCTGCTACCCCATCTCACGGGTACTCGGGAACTCCGGACCCGGGAGCGTTGGGGCCGTTTCCTGCTCTGGTCTCTGCTCTGGTCCCTGTTAGTGATGGCCATGGCCGGGCCGCGTTGGGATTATACCGATGTCCGTCTATTTCATCCTGGAAACAATTTACTGATCTTACTTGATATTTCACGCTCCATGCAGGTGGGTGACACCCCTCCTAACCGGCTGGCGCGGGCGCGCCAGGAGATCCAGGATCTGATCCAGCAGAATCACCAGGTCCGCCTGGGACTCATCGCCTTCGCCTCCGTTCCCCATGTCCTCCTACCCATCACCGAAGATAACCAGGCCCTGCTCAATACCTTGCCGGCCCTGTCCACCGATCTGACCCAACTCCAGGGCAGCCGCTTGCTCGGTGCCCTCGATCGGGCCGAGACCCTGCTCAAGGGCCTGCCCGAGGACAGTGCCCGCGCCATCCTGCTTATAAGCGATGGTGATTTCGACGAACAAGGCCTGGAGGAACGGGTGCGTGACCTGGCGGCCGCGGGCATCCATCTACATGCCTTAGGGATCGGCAGCGAGGAGGGCGGTCCCGTGCCCAGTCGCGGTGGCGGTTGGTTGACCGATCGCAGCGGTCAGGCCATCGTCTCCCGCTTGGATGAGAAGCGGCTCGAGAGGCTCGCCGAGGCTGGTGGCGGCCTTTATCGACGCGCCGACTACCGCGAGGACGATACCGCCGCCCTGCTCGAGGCCTCGGCTTTGGCCCGGTTGCCCGCCGCGGCCGGCGATGAGCGGACGCGGATCTGGAACGAGCGCTTTTACCTGCCTCTGGTGCTGGGTATGGCCTTGCTGCTCCCTCGCTTCCGGGGACGCGCCGGCTGGAGGCGTAAGTTGTGAAGGGTATGAATCCTTGGCTTTTGGGTCTGGCCCTGGCCTCATCCGCCCAGGCCGGCTGGTTTGATAATCCAGAACAGGAGGCCGAGGTGCGCTTCAAGGCTGGCGATTATGCCGGCGCTGCGGAGGGGTTTACCGATCCCTATCGCCAGGGTGTCGCCCTTTATCGGGCCGAGCGCTATGCCGAGGCCGCCGATGCCTTTGCCCACAACCAAAGATCCAAGCTGGCGGATGACGCCGCCTACAACCTGGGCAACGCTCGCTTCAAGCTTGGTGACTTCGCGGGTGCCGCCACCGCCTATGAACAGGTTCTGAGCCGCAATCCGGCTCACGCCGACGCCCAGCACAACCTGGCCCTCACCCGCTCCGTCCTCGCCCGCATCGATCAGCAAAAGTTCGAGCAGGAGAAGCGGGAGCGGGAACAGGCCGAGCGTAAGGAGGCGGATGCCAAGAAGGATCAGGAACGGCAGCAACAAGGCAAGCAGGAAAGGCAGCAAGACCAAAAGCAGGGTCAGAAACAGGAACAGGACCAAAAGCAGGACCAGAAGCAGGA
>CAZFZB010000025.1:5584-29718 GCA_964523415.1 uncultured Chromatiaceae bacterium
ACCAAAAGCAGGGTCAGAAACAGGAACAGGACCAAAAGCAGGACCAGAAGCAGGATCAGAAACAGGACCAGAAACAGGACCAGAAGCAGGACCAGAAGCAGGACCAGAAGCAGGACAGCAAGGAATCGGGCGAGCAGCAGAAACAAGAGTCGCAGGACTCCAAGCAGTCCCAAGAAGGACAAAAATCCCAGCAGGGCCAACAATCTCAGCAGGGTCAGGAGTCCAGCCAGGGGCAGGAATCACAGCAAGGCTCGGGTCAGAAGTCCGAGGACAAGTCCTCGTCCGGGGGTGAGTCCAGCAAGGACAACCAGGCGGGCGAGGGGAAGAAACAGGAGGAGACCGCTGGCCAGGGCGAGTCCACCGACCAGGATACATCAGGTGGTGCCCAGTCCAAGACCGGGGAAACCAGTGACGGCCAGGAAACCGGCGAGGAGCAGAACCAGGACAAGCAACAGGCCGAGAAGCAGGCCGATGCCGCCGGTAAACCTCAGCAAAAGCAGGGTCAGGATCAGGCCAAAGCCGGCGAAACATCCCAGCAACATCCCCAGGAGGCCAGTCCTGACTCCAAAGAGCAGGCCAAAGACCAACTGACCAAGGAAGAGGAGGCCAAGGCGAAGGACGCCACGGAACAGGAGGCCCGGGAGAGGGAGTCGAAGGAAAAGCAGGTAGGGAAGCAGGAACAGGGTCAGGATTCAGGCACTCAGGAACGGCAGGAGCAAACCAAGGACGCCAGTGGGGACAAGAAGGAGCGGGAATCCACGTCAAAAGAGGGCGGGGAGAAGCCCCAGGATCAAACCCCCTCGGGCCGTGCCCAGGAGCCTCAGGCCGAGAAACCTGGTCAGGGTGAACGCAAGGATGAGACCGAGGCCGGCAAGGGCCAGGATGAAAGGCGCGATGATAAGGGACAGGGTGACAAGGGTGAGCAGCCGGATGCCAAGGGTCAGGCGGAGAAAGCCCGAGAGCGGGAGGGGGAGCTGGGACCCGGCCTGCGGGGCAAACCGGGTCAGGCAGGCGGTGCCAGCGAGCGCCAACTCCAGGAGCCCGGTATGCAGCCCCCGGAGGGCGCGCCCGAGCCCGGTAGCGCGGATGCCGTCAACCAGTTTGACCAGTTGGGTCAGCAGCCATCCCTGGACGAGAATGCGGCGGGGACCGCGGTGGGCGCCCTCGGTGGCCAGCCCAGTCTGGGCCCCGGTGCCGGCATCCTGGAGCAAAGGTTGCGGCAGGTGGAGGGCGATCCCTCCGATCTCATCCGCAATCAATTCCGGATCGAGGAGATACGCCAGATCCGAGCCTCGGGTGGCCCGCCCCGCGAGACCCGGCCCTGGTAGTCGTCCGGGCGTCTGGGGTGAGCGCCGGATCCTCATTCACAGCCTGTAACCCCCTGGCGGGATGAACAGGGCATAGCCACCATCGGCACTTGGAGACAACCGAATGCAGCGGGTGATGACGGCGGTAATGGCGCTACTCGCGCTCTTGAGTGGGGTGGTTGAGGGCCAGCAGTTCCCCGGCTATGGGCCCCCCTATTATCCCCCGTACCCCTCACCCTACGGTCCTTACCGGCCTCAGGAGCCCAGCAACGCGAGGGGGGTGTTGCCGCCCCAGTTACCTCCAACTCAGCCGGCCCGACAGGCCGCTCCCCAGCCCTCTGCGGCAGCGCCCACCCTGCCTGCATCCCCCTCGACCCCGGGTATGTCTTCGGCGGGTGCGCCTGGGGTGGCACCCAAGGCCGTGCCCAGCCCGGCGCCGCTGGCCACTCAATTCGCCCCCCCGTCGAGGGCTCAGGTCTCAGCACCGGGACCTCTTCCCGCTCCCACTTCCCCGGTGGCGCCCCCTTCTGGTTACCCCTACGGTAGCTACCCAGGCTGGTCCCAGCCCTATGCCGCCCCCAATGCCTCCCCCTGGGGTCAGCCTGCTGCCCAGTCTGTTTCCCGAGCCCCGCACCTTGAGGTGGAGTTGGGTGAACGCCAGGCCTATGTCCAGGAGAATATTCTGCTTCGACTCAGGGTAATCAGCGACCAAAGTCTGACCAAGGCCTCCCCGGAACCGCCCAGCGGCAATGATTTCATCATGCAGAAGCTGGATGAACCCAAGGTTAGTTCCCGCACCTCTTCAGATGGCCACCGCGAGATCGTTACCGAGTTTCTCTATGCCCTCACCCCCTTGCAGGCCGGGGATTTGACCCTGCCGTCCCTGCGGGTCACGGGCGAGATGGGAGGCGATGCCTATGGCCCGGGCCAGCGTTTCGAGAGCAGCAGTAGCAACACCATCCGGTTACTGGTGCGACCGGCCCTGACCAGCGTCCAGCCCTGGCTGCCCTTACGGGCCCTTAGCCTCAAGGCCAGCCTTGATGACCCCACGATCAAGGCGGGGGAACCCGTCTCTCTGATCCTGGAACTCGATGCCGTTGGCGCCAGTGGCAGCCAGTTGCCGAGCCTGGAGTCTTATCTGGAGTCTTCGGACTTCCGCGTCTATCGGGAACAGACCCAGACCGAGGCCCGGGTCTCTGCGGACGGCCAGCACCTGGAGGGTAAGCGCACCGAGCATTTCACCTTGGTTCCCCGTACCGATGGTCGGTTACACCTGCCGGAGGTGCGTTTGCCCTGGTGGAACGTGACCACCGGCACCCGGGAGTGGGCCAGCCTGCCCGCCAGGCTGGGGGGCGGGGCTGCCGAGGAGGGGCGAAGGAGCACTCGCGTCGAGGATTCCGAATCTGGCTGGTTCTGGCTTGGGCTCAGCCTCAGCACCCTCCTGTTGCCCATGATCGGTTTTGCGGTTGGCCTCCGTTACCGGAGTTGGGCAAGGCCACATCAGAAACGCGAGCGGTTGGGGGCGCGCCTGGGACGGCATGCCTGGGCGGCGGCTGATCTGGCTCGTCACCGTCTGGCGCGGGTACGTAATCGCCTCCATCCGGCGCCGGTTTTACGGCGACTGGGTCAAAATCTTCAGGGAATGCTGCCGGCATCGAGTCGTTTCCTCCGTTGCCTGAGGACCGCCAACCGGGAACGTGAGCCCGCGATTTGGGCCCGGCACTTCCAGTCAGGGGCCTGTCGCTATCTCCCGGCGGGTGCTCAGACGATGGCGGTCGGCCTGCCGCCTGGTCTGGGTGGCCAGGTATTAAGGTTGAGGCCCGGTGCGGACCCCGACCAGCTCACCCGCCTGTTACGACAACTGGATGGGGCTTTATATGGCGGGCAGGATATCGATTTTCGGCGTTGGAAGCGGGATTTCGCCCGCCAGGTCGGCCGCCTCCAAGGCCTCCTGCGGTCGCGGAGTCGCTGGCTGCGCATGGAGCGTCCCAGGCTTCCGGCCCTCAATCCCAGTTCTGCCTGAGGGACTCCTCCTTGCTGCGGAAAATCCCAGGTACCTGGAGGTCAGGTGCGTCTGGGCCTAGCCCCGGCTCTCGGCCTGTCCTTCCCAGGGCGACCCCATCCCCCGGGTCCTGTCGGGGCGGGCTGCCAGTCCGGCACCAGGTGGTGCCGGCCATTACCAATCAGATCGGCACGGCCCATCCGCTTTAGCGCCTCGCGCAGCAGGGGCCAGTTCTCCGGGTCGTGGTAGCGCAGGAAGGCCTTGTGAAGCCGGCGCTGGCGCCCGCCGCGCGCCAGGACCAGGGGTTGGGTATCCTTGGTTACCCGCTTCAGGGGGTTGATGCCGGTGTGGTACATGGTGGAGGCGAGGGCCATGGGCGTGGGTAGGAAGGCCTGGACCTGATCCGGCCTGAGACCCTTGCCCTTGAGCCAGAGGGCGAGATGAAGCATGTCCTCGTCCCGGGTACCCGGGTGGGCGGCGATGAAGTAGGGGATCAGGTACTGCTCCTTGCCCGCCTCCCGGGAATAGTGGTCGAACAGGGTCTTGAAACGGTCGTAGGCCTCGATGCCCGGCTTCATCATCAGCGCCAGGGGCCCTGGCTCCGTATGCTCGGGGGCAATCTTAAGGTACCCGCCCACATGATGGGTCGCCAGCTCGCGCATGTAGGCCGGGGAAAGCACCGCCAGGTCGTAGCGTAGGCCGGAGGCGATGAGGACGCGCTTGATGCCGGGCAGGTCACGGGCCTTGCGGTAGAGCTGGATGAGGGGGTCCTGGTCCGTGCCCAGGTTCTTGCAGATCCCTGGGAAGACACAGGAAAGGCGGCGGCAGGCGGATTCGATCGCGGGGTCGCGGCAGCCCAGGCGCCACATGTTGGCGGTGGGACCACCCAGATCCGAGAGGACGCCAGTGAAGCCGGGGGTGCGGTCGCGCACGGCCTCGATTTCACGCAGGATGGAGGCCTCGGATCGGCTTTGGATGATGCGGCCCTCGTGCTCGGTGATGGAGCAGAAGGTGCAGCCGCCAAAGCAGCCACGCATGATGGCGACCGAGAAGCGGATCATCTCCCAAGCAGGGATGCGTGCCCCATCATAGCTGTCGTGAGGCCGGCGGCTGTAGGGGAGCTCATACACCCGGTCCAGCTCGGTGCTGGTCAGGGGGATGGGCGGTGGGTTGTGCCAGAGGTCGCGGTCGCCATGGCCCTGGACCAAGGCACGGGCATTACCCGGATTGGTCTCCAGATGAAAGACCCGGGAGGCATGGGCGTAAAGCAGGGGGTCGTCCCGTACCTGCTCGAAGGACGGCAAACGCAGGACGGTGCGGGCTCTGTCGGCTAGGGTAGGGATCGGCCCCTGATCCACCGCTGGTCCGGCATCGCGGACAGGGGGGTTAAGGGTGACCTCTACGCCAGGCGGGCGGTGATTCGCCGTTGCTGGCGGGTCCTGAGATTTCGGATCCCCGGGTGCTGGGATCCGCGCGCAGGAGCCCTCCGCCCCCAGACCGTAGGGGTCGCGATGGGGATCGCGCTGAGGCCCCGCTCGGGTGGCGTCGAGGCTGCTGGCATCGATCTCGACCCAATCCTTGGGTAGGCCCCGGGTCATGAAGGCCGTGCCCCGCAGGTCGTGGATGGACCTGATGGGCTCCCCGGCAGCCAGGCGATGGGCCAGAGCCACTAGGGCACGCTCGGCATTGCCGTAGAGGAGGATGTCGGCCTTGGCGTCGACCAGGACGGAACGCCTGACCTTGTCCGACCAGTAGTCATAATGGGCGATGCGCCGCAGGCTGGCCTCGATGCCGCCCAGGACGATGGGCGTATCCCTGTAGGCCTCCCGCGCCCGCTGGGCATAGACGATCACGGACCGGTCCGGCCGCCGCCCACCCTCGCCGCCAGGGCTGTAGGCGTCGTCGCTGCGGAGCCGCCGTTCCGAGGTGTAGCGGTTGACCATGGAGTCCATGTTGCCGGCGGTGATGCCGAAAAAGAGGTTCGGTCGGCCCAGGCGCCGGAAATCCTCCGCCGAGTTCCAGTCCGGCTGGGCCAGGATGCCAACTCGGAACCCTTGCGCCTCCAGCAGCCGCCCGACGATGGCCATGCCAAAGGAGGGATGGTCCACATAGGCGTCGCCCGTGACGATGATGACATCGCAGGCGTCCCAGCCCAGGTGGATCATCTCTGCTCGGGACATGGGTAGTTGTGGTGCCATGCCGCACTCGTGGGCCCAATGCCGGGGGTAGGAAAAGAGGTCGCGAGCGGCTTGCATGGCGGGGTTCGGCTGGCGGATAGTAGGGGGACGATAGACGAAGCGGGAGGGGCCAGGCAAGTGCCCTACCCGGTCATGCGATAAGGAGAAGGCGATGGATGGTGGATTTCCCCGGAGAGACCAGCCCCTGAACGTCCTTGGGGAGCCCCTTGTCCCCTGTTCGGAGGGCGGCATGGTGACTGGTTATTACCGCGACGGCAGTTGCGCGACGGGTTCCGACGACGTCGGCCTGCATGGGGTCTGTGCCCGGATGACGGCGGAATTTCTGGAATTTTCTTTGCGGCAAGGCAACAATCTGATCACCCCGCATCCGGAGTTCGATTTTCCTGGCCTGAAGCCGGGTGACCGCTGGTGTCTGTGCGCGGCGCGCTGGCAGGAGGCCCTGGAGGCTGGCGTTGCGCCGCGGGTGGTGCTGAGGGCTACCCATCGGCAGGTCCTGGGCCTTATCAGCCTCGCAGACCTGAAACGGTACGCCCTTGATTTGAGCTGAGCATGGGGCGGCCCGCCCGCGGAGCTACGCCCGGACCGGGGCTAGGACCTAACCAGTCCCCTCAAGAGGCGGGTCATTTCCTTGGCTATGGCCTCGAGTTCACCTCGGCGAGCCTGGGCCTCCTGAGTTCTGCCACTGGCAGCCAGGTCCGCCAGCATGGCCCCGAGCTGGTGGAACTGGTAGTGCTGGGCCTGGATAAAGGGGAAATTCGGGTTACTGCCATAACGCGTCCGGCCTATGCCCTGATACCAGCGGTGGAACTGGCACTGGTACTCATCCAGGGGTGGAGAGGTTCCGCAGGTTTCGTCGCTCAGGTTGGTCAACAGACGGTCGAGCCAGAGGCGCAGGCTGACTATCGCTACCTGTAGATCGTATTTGACCGCTTCGTCCAGGAGCTCCTGGCCAAGCTGGTGCCAGAGCGCCTCTTCTCCCCATTTGGTGAGCCAGGTGGGGACCCGTTCGGCTGGCATGGGTTTGGCAATGCCATCTCCTTGGCCAAACTGGCAGCCAAGCAGAACCAGCATGAGGCCGATCTCTGGGGACTCGATCCCTTCAGCCACCACGGGCCTTTGCAAGGCGTTCGCCATGCCCATTGACGCCTCGATGATACCCAGGGACTCGTTGTTGTCGAGGATCTCGCGAACGAAATGCTGATCGATCTTGACGAGGTCGATGGGTAGATGGTGAAAATAGGTCAGGGAGGCATATCCGGTGCCGAAGTCGTCGAGAGCAAACTGGATACCCAGGGCCTTGCAGGCCTGCATCACCCGCGCGGCCTCCGGCGTGTCACTGATCTCGGTGATCTCCGGAATTTCGATGGTGAGTTGCCTGCCGGTGCCCTGGGGATAAGCCGCCAGGGACCGGGTCAAAAAGTCCAGGAAGCCGTGCATCTGGATCTGACGCGGGCTGACGTTGATACTTACCGCCAGTGCCAGGCCCGACTGCCGCCACTCCTGCAGTTGCGCCAGGGCTTGGGTCACCACCCACTCCCCAAGGGCGATCTCGAGTGGTGAGTTCTTGATCTGGGGCAGGAACTGATGTGCCTCCAGGAGCCCTTCCCGTGGATGCCGCCAGCGGATGAGGGCCTCCAGGCCCATCAGGGTCCCGTCCTTCAGGGCGATCTGCGGCTGGTAGTAAAGGCTGAGCTGGTTGTCCCGCAGGGCTTGGGAGAATTCCTCCCGCATCCGCCGGAGTTGGTGGAGTTGTTGATCCTGGATGGGATCGTAATAGTGATAACCCGATCGGTTCCTGGCCTTGGCCTGGTACATGGCCTTTTGGGCATGCTGCACTAGAGCGTCAGGCCCATCGGGATCCAGGGGATACAGGGTGATCCCCAGGCTGGCGGAGACGAACAGGCGATGGCCCTGGACATCGAGCGGTTGGGTAATCTGCATCAATAGGCGCTGAACGGCCTCCTCGATTTCATAAGAGGAAGACAGGCCCGGGAGAATGAGGGCGAATTCGTCCCCTCCGGTACGGGCCAGGCAAGCGCCGGGAGGCAGGCCCGTCTCGAGCCGACGTGCCAGCCCCACCAACAGGGCATCACCGAGGGTCTGGCCATAGGTATCGTTGACTACCTTGAAGTCATCGATATTGAGGTAGCACAAGGCTATCAGTTGGTTGTTGTTGTGACTGCCGTGGGCAAGGGCCTGGTTCAGACGCTCCACCAGGAGGGAGCGGTTGGGCAGGGCGGTCAGGAGGTCATAGGAGGCCAGATGATCCCGATGTCGCTCAGACCGTTGTCGATCATGGAAATGAATCGCCATTTCGAGGATTTGGGAGAGGAGTGCCAGATCCTGCTGATTGTAGTCATCGGGCTTATTGCCGACACCCATCAGGGCGATGACTCGGTCATCGATCAGCAGCGGCACCGTCGCCTCGCGCACCAGGGCGGCATGGCCATCGGGCATGCCCTTTTTGTGCGGCAGCTGGGCGTAATCATTGTGGATCACGGGCTGGCGCTGGAGGATGGAGTCTACCCAGAAGACGCCGGCCTTACCCACCGGGTAGTGCTGGACGAGGCCCTCGGCGAGGCATTTCTCGGTACCGGTGCGGCTGGACCAGATTTGTAGGGAGACTCCCTGACCCTCCTCGGCGGGAATTTGCAAAAAGCCGATCTGGCTATGGGTCAGTTCCTCGGCGACATCCAGGGCGGTTTGCAGGATGACTTCCTGATCGTCCAGGCCAACCATTTCCAGCAGGCGCTGGTGGAGTTCGGATAGACGTTGTTGGCGCTTGCGCTCGCCGAGATCCATGTGGGTGCCGATCAGAAGATGGGGCAGGACCGGCGCGCCCTGGCCATCCCGCACCAGGATCGCGCGCGACAGAATGTCCACCCAATAACCTTGCTTGTGGCGCAGACGAAACTCGAGTTCGTAGCTACCCAGGGGGTTAGCGCGGTAGTCGCTGCCGTAGGCCAGGACTCGCGCCCGGTCCTCAGGGTGCAGCAGGGCCATCCAGGTGGCCTCGGTCGGTGTCAATTCACCCACCTGGTACCCCAGCATTTTCAGCCAATCCTCTGACCAGTAGATCTCGTCAGTCTCGAGATTCCAATTCCAAACCCCCAGCCCGGCCCCCTGTAGGGCACAGGACAAACGTGCGTCGGCCTCCTCCAGTAGGTGGGTCAGGGCCCGGATCCTGGTGATGTCCTGACCTATCCCCAGGATGCCGGTGATCCGGCCCTGCTCGTCCACCAGGGGGGTCTTGATGATCAGGAACCAGCGGGGGACGCCATCCGCTCCGATCAGCCGGGATTCCTGCCGCCGGGGCTCACCCCGGTTGATCACCTCAAGGTCATCACGCCCTATCTCGCCCATGGATTCGGGCCGAAAGAGGGGATCTCGGCCACTGCGGCCGATGATTTTTTCCTCGGGGAGCCCCATCAGCCCACAGAAGGCCGGGTTGACCAGGCGAAAGTTCAAATCGGCGTCCTTGAAATAAAGGATGTCTGGCGAGGCATCGAGCAGGGCGCGCAGGGTGGCGGCCTCTTGGCGCAGGGCGATCAGGTCACTGGTTTCCGCAACTCCCCCGGGAGATCGCGAAAGGGGTTTCCGCTCGCTTGCTGGATCAGGAGGCTGCGGTGGAGGTGGTTTATGGGACACGGGTAGCTGGTATCAAGCCTGTGATGGATAGGAGGGAACGGGATGGCCCTGGTGGGACCCTTCAAGGCAGGTTCGAGGGGCCATGAAGTCGAGGATGATGAGGATAGCCCCGTCGGCAGGATCCCGAGGCATGGCCAAGGCGCGCACCAGCGGCAGGCGCAGGCGGGCCGCGATCAGGGGGGGCAAGGGGTGGATGGCATTGGCTTCCAGATGGATCCGGGTAACCGGTTCCTGGACGCGCAATCCCGCACCTGGGGCTGGACCCCTCAGACCGAGGCGGCGGATCCTGGCCCCAATCCCGTCCGGGGTTGGGTTGGGCAAGCCGAGCAGATCGCCGACCACAAGGGCATCGGGGTCACAATCCTGTTCTAGCCCCAGGACCTGGCGCGCCGGCACGGCAAGATGCAGGGCACCCCATCGGAACCGGATCAGGTCCAGTCCTGGGGTCCAGCCAGATTCTTCAGGGGCCAAGGGTTCCTCCGAGGCACCGGGTGGCCGGGGGGTGATCATAGGCGACCATCCCGCCAGGCCTGAAAGATACGTTCCATGTCCAGGGTCAGGACGGGGGCCGTCGGGTAGTGAAAGACGCCCGTCACGAGGCCTTGGAGCCGGTCGGGTAGGTTGTCCGGCGGGGCCAGCAGGCCCTCCTGGAGCACCTGGGACACGTCGAGGATGCGATCGATCCGCAGCCCGCACTCCTGGTCACCGGCACGCCCCAGCAGGATGACGGCGTGGCGGGTGGTAGGGTCATGGGCCACGCCCAACAAATCACCGAGGCGGAGCACTCCCTGGATGTTGCCCCGCACCTCCATGACCCCCTCCACGGCGGGCGGGCAACCCGGGACCAGGAAGATGGGCGCCATCGGCAGGATTTCGGCGACCTGGGCTCCCGGTAAGGCGAAGTGATGGCTGCCGATGACGAAGACGACCATTTGCACCCTGGCCGCATCCAGGTTCAGGATCTCCTGGTGGCCCGTCCGGCGTTGGGCCAGTATCTGACTCAAGTCATCGTCCGTTTCAGCAGGGGGCGGTGCGGACCCCGCCCCTATCACGGTGGCCACTAGGGGTTCAGATGCCATGCTCGACCTCGACCCGGTGCAGGGTGGCAATCTCCACCCGATTGCGGCCGCCGCCCTTGGCCCGGTATAGGGCTTGGTCCGCGGCTTCGAGTATGGCCTCGGCGGAGGAGAAACCGGGAAAACCGGCGATACCGACGCTGAAGGTGCAGGTAAAGGTGGCCTCGCCAGCATAAAAGATGACCTCGGCAAAGCTGAGGCGAAGCTGATCCAGGATCACCTTGGCCTGGACCTCGTTGACCCCACTCAGAATTACCGCGAATTCCTCCCCTCCATAGCGCCCAATCAGGTCGCATTCCCGTAGCCTTAGACGCAGGCCCCGGCTCAGGGCCATCAATACCTGATCGCCCGCGGGATGGCCATGGGTGTCGTTGACCTCCTTGAAGCGGTCCAGGTCGATCATGGCGTAACAGAAGGCGCCCTGTTCCCGTCGGGCGTTGGCTACCTGCAACTCCAGGAACTGCATGATGGCATTGTGGTTGAAGAGGCCGGTGAGGCCATCGCGCACCATGAGGGCGTGCAGGGTGCGCATCCGGTCGGCGCGTAAGGAGACCTCCGATATCAGCCTGCCTGGATCCACGGGTTTGGTGAGAAAGCCGTCAGCGCCCACCTCCAGGGCCTTGACCTGACGCCCCCGGTCCGTCTCGGAAGAGACATAGATGATAGGCAGGCTCACATGGCCGGGCATCTGGCGGAGCACCTGGGCCAGCTCCGGGCCTGAACACTCGGGCATGTACATGTCCATCAGCACCAGATCGGCGTTGAAGGCCTGGAGGAGCGTCAGGATCTGGTCCGGTTTGGTGGCGACCAGGGTGGTCATGCCGGCCTCCTCCAGGATGAGGGCATGCAGCCTGGCGATACTGGGGTCGTCATCGACTACCAGGACATGGAAGGGCAAGGGGGATTCCCGGGTGGTAAGGGTATCGAGAAACTCCACGATCTCGGTGGTCTTGATCGGTTTGGTGCAGTAGGCGCTGCCACCGGCCTTGACAGCCAGCAGCCGGGCCTGGAAGTCGTCGCGACAGGAGATGAAGACGCTCGGGATGGGGGTTCCCTTGAGGGTAGCGATGGCCGCCAGGGCCTCGGCTCCGGCGTTGGCCCCTTCGGGGAACATGATATCCATGATGACCGCGGCGGGGGGGGTCGCCCTTATCGCCGCCGGCAGGTCCGGGAGGTTGGTGACCGCCGTAACCTGGTAACCGAAACAGGCCAGTTGAGCGCACAACTGCTGGGCCAGGTCCACGTCGTCGTCGCACAGGAGGATGGGGCGCTCGCCGCGGGGATGGGCGTTCGGGTCCCTAGTCGCGGGGATCGAGGTGAGTTCGGGCCTGGGGTCGGGCGCGATGGATGGCAGGGGCTCGAAGCCGAGGTGCTCTCCGGGGGCGGATCCCTCTGGTTCCAGATCGACCCGGGCCAGTCGTTCGAGCAGGACCGCTAGGGACCTGAGCAGGTGCGGCGTCACCGGATCCTCGGTGGCCAGGGCCGCCTTGACCAGATCATCGGCCTCCCGCACGCCCTCACTGAAATTCACCAGGCCGAAGGAGCCGCTGCTCCCCTTGAGGGTGTGCAGGGTCAGTTCCAGACGCGCCAGGCCTTCCCTACCGGCCGCGCCGGACTGGATCGCCGCCAATTGGGCTTGCGCCTCCGCCAACCGTACGGGCAACTGGGCACGGAAGGCTGCCCGCAAGCGGGCCTTACGGGCCTGAAAGCCCTCGGATGCCTGTATGGCCATAAGCCCTCCGTCTCCTGGTCGACACCACCCCAAGTTCCCCTCAGGACCCCACCGCCAGCGACGCCACCAAGGCGGGGAGGGTCTCCTCCAGGTCCGCATCCTTGCGCAGCGCCCCGGTCAGTCCCGGGGTCTGGGCAAGCCAGGGCCCCGGGTCGTCACCCGTCAGCAAAATAAAGGCTACCTCCTGGCCTTGAGCGCGCAGTTCCTGGAAAAGCTCCAGTCCGCTCATCAGGGGCATATTGAGGTCGGAGACCACCAGTTCGATCCCCGTACCGGAATCCAGGTACTCCATGGCCGCGATACCGTTCTCTGCTTGATGGCAGTCATGGCCAAACTCCTCTAGGAGGGCAAGGACCAGTTCCCCCGTGAAGGGATCATCGTCGACGATCAGGATCTTCATGGCTCCCCCAGGAGTGTGCGGAGGGTCTCGAGCAGACTGGACTGGTCGAAGTCGCCCTTGACAATATAGGCATCGGCGCCGGCCTGAATACCCCGGCGCTTGTCCTCCTCCCGCTCCCGGGAGGTGATGATGATGATGGGCGTGGTCTCGTATTGGGCATGGGAGCGCAGGCGGGTGGTGAGGGAGAAGCCGTCCAGCCCCGGCATCTCTATGTCCGTCAAGATGGCATTGTAGCGACCGCCCAAGGCCTTTTGCCAGCCATCCAGGCCATCTTCGGCGGTGGTGACCCGGTAACCATAGGCCTCCAGCACCTCCTTGACGATCTCCCGGGTATTGAGCGAATCATCCACGACCAGGACGCGCCAGGGCTCCCTACCGGCTTTCGACCCCGCGGCCTGCCCGGCTCCCTGGGTTGGCGCCTCCCCCCGGTTACGACGCGCCAGGTCCATGATGCCCGTGGCCTGAAGCACGCTGACCAGGGACTGGTCACCGGTAACCACGATACCCGTGACCAGGCCACAGCCACGCATCTGACCTGGCAGGCCCTTGATGACCATATTCTGGATGTCGACCAGGTCGTCGATCAGGAGCCCCAGCTTGGCTTGGCGGACCGCGATGACCACCGCCAGCAAGACCTCGGGGTCCGGGGAATCCAGCCGGTTTGACGCCAGCCCCAGCAGTTCCGCCAGGGGCACCAGGGGGATAAATTCGTTGCGGAGCACCACCGCCGGCCGGCCGGCGATGTGGATGGTCTCCCCCGGCGGCACCCGGAGCAACTCCACCACCTGTTGGGCGGCGAGGCCGAAGCGGTGTCCGCCGCTGGTGAAGAGGAGAACCCGCATCTGGGCCAGGGACAGGGGGAGATTGAAGGTGAACCGGCTGCCCGAGCCGGGATGGCTGACCACGGAAATGGTGCCGTGCAGATCGTCGATGACGGTGCGGCGGATCACATCCATGCCGACTCCCCGTCCGGACAGGTCGGTGATGATCTCGCTGGTACTGAGGCCTGGTTCGTAGATCAGTTCCCAGACCTCCTCGTCGGTCAGGGATGCGGCCCGGGCAGGTTCAAGCAGCCCCTTCTGGACGGCCTTGGCTATCAGCCGCTCCCGATTCAGCCCGCGCCCGTCATCGCTCACCTCCACCACGACACCGCCGCCAGCATGACGGGCACTCAGGTGCACCAGACCCATAGGGGGCTTGCCGGCCGCGCGGCGTTCGTCGGGGCCATCCATGCCATGGTCCACGGCGTTGCGCACCAGATGGACCAGGGCATCCCCCAGGCGCTCGATGATCTGGCGGTCCAGTTCGATCTCGCCTCCCTCGACCTCGCACCGGACCTCCTTAGCCGCGGCCCGGGCCAATTCGCGGACCATCCGGGCGCTCGGTTCGAATACCACGGACAAGGGTAGCATGCGCAGTATCAGGGCGCGCTCCCCGAGCCCGGCCGCCAGGAGTTCCTGGGCCTGGACCGTGTCACGCAACTCGCGGACCAGGGTGTGAAGGGCCCGCGTCAGGTCGGAGTCGAGGCCGAGGGTGCCTGTATCGCCGCGAGCCTGGACGGACCTGTCGAGGGCCTGGGCCTCCAGCAGTCGCTGACGCAGCCGGGCCTGCACCGACAGTACCTCCCCGATCAGCCGCACCAGTTCATCGAGTTTGGCCAAGGGGACGCGGACACTGTCCGGGGCCCGATAGCTGGTCATCGGGATGGCGGGTACTGGCGTGACCGGGGCGGCGGGTGGTGGGTCCGTCGGCGCCGGGGAGGAGGGAGGCTTGACTGGGAGCCAAGTGGGTGCCGCCCCTGGCGCGGATGCCTGGGCAGGCTCCCCCTGGCCCGCGGCCTGGGCCAGGGCCAGGCACAAGGCCTCGTCGGCGGAGGGGTCACCGCCGGTGGTCTCGACCTGATCGAGTTGGGTGGCAATGGCGTTCACCCCTCGCCGCAGCAGTTGGAGGTTGGCGGATTCCGGCCCTCGGGTCCCGGAGCGCAGGGCCCCCAACAGATCCTCCATGTGGTGGGCGTTGGTGCTGATCCCCGACAGCTTGAGCATCCGCGCCGAGCCCTTGATGGTGTGGGCGGAGCGAAACAGGGCGTTGATGGCCTCCCCGTCATCCGGCCGGGACTCCAGGGCCGCCAGCCCCGCCTCGAGGCGGGTCAGGTGGTCCCTGGCCTCCTCGATGAAACGGCCGATGAACTTGGTGATGTCAAGGGACATGCCGCGGGTCTCAGGTTTGGTCCCCAAGCCGCGCCAGCCGCGCCTGGTAGAGTTGGCGCAGGTCCAGCCAGGGTAGGGCCAGTGGCAGAGGCCCGGCCTGGGCCAGGACCTCGGGCCCGGTCGCCAGCAGGCGCAGGGTGATCTCATACTCGCGGCGGGCGGCATCCCGCTGGCCCGAGGCCTGTCGGCACTCGGCCAATTCACCATGGGCCGGCCAGAAATTGGGCCTTTGGTAGATGGCGTGTCGAAGTTGCTCGATAGCCAGGTCCAGGCGTCCCTGGTGCCGGCTGATCCGTCCCAGCAGAACCCTGGGCTCCAGCAGCCAGGGGTCGGAGTCCAGTGCTTTCAGGGCAGCCTCCTCGGCCCCGGCCAGATCCCCTTGGGCGTAGAGTATCTGGGCCTGTAGGGCCAGGTGCGGCGGTTCCGCGTCGGGCCTGGAGACAAGGGGAGCCAGGGTCTTCAGGGCATCGCCGAAGTGTTCCGCCCTGGTTAGAGCCAGGGCCTGTTGATAGGGGGGGATCCTTGGAGGCTCCAGGGATGGCGTCGGGGTGGTGGGGGCATGCGAGGAACTGGACCCCAGCCCAGCCCCTCGCAACCAAGCCCGGTTGGTGGCTGCTGGCGGGTTGCGGGAGGGGTGGGTCTGCCGGGGCGGGTTGGCCTGGGGCAGAGTCAAGGGGGCGGCGGGCGCCTTGGCGAAATACCAGACACCCTGATGGTCGCGCAGCGTCATGACCCCGCAATCATTGGCCAGGGTCTCCGCCACGCCGACGATCAGGTAACCCTCGGATTGCAGGAGTTCGGCCAGCCGCGCCATGACGAGTTGCCGGGTGGGGGGATCGAAATAGATGGAGAGGTTGCGATAAAAGATCAGGTCCTGGCCCCGCAGGGGATCGGGGTAGGGAGAGGCGAGGAGATTCAAGGGCAGAAATTCCACGCTGGTACGGATGCTACCCGCCAACCGCCAATCGCCCTGGGGGGTGGCGGTGAACCAGCGGGCCCGCTGGTCCGGGTCCAGGATGCGCAGGGCATGGGGGCGATAGCAGGCGCGGCGGGCCGCGGCCAGGGCCTCCCGGTCCAGGTCCACTCCCACGATGGCGAAGTTACGGTCGGCCTGTAGGCCCCAGCGCTCGCGGAGGGCGATACGGATTGAGTAGGGCTCCTCCCCTGTGGCGCAACCCACGCACAGGATGCGCACCGGTTCGTCCGGGCGGCGGGTGCGTAGCAGTTCCGGCGCCAGGTGCTCGATGAGTAGCCGCAGGTGTTCGGATTCGCGGAAGAAGTAGGTCTCCTTGATAGTCAGGAGGCTGGTCAGGGTAGCCAGTTCATCCGGGTCCTGGGCCAGGCGTGCCACATAGTCCAGGGCAGCGGTGACCCCAGTCGCTCCGAGCGCGGTCAGGCGACGCTCGATGGCCAAACGTAAGGGGTCCTCCCCATGACCCTCGAAGCTAAGGCCCAAGCGGCTCTTGAGCAGGGTCTTGGCGGCCTCCAGGTGCATGGCTAACCGCCAGCCGCGCCCGTAACGGGTGGCTGCCGCACGCGGCCCACCAGCCGCGTCAATTCGCCGGCGATTGCGTCGAGAGGGAGCACCTTCTGGACGCCGCCGGCCAGGATCCCCTCTCGGTTCATGCCGAAGACCACCGAAGAGGCCTCGTCCTGGGCAAGGGTGACCCCGCCGGCCGCGGCGATGGCGGTCATGCCCCGGGCACCGTCCCGGCCCATGCCGGTGAGGATGACTCCGATGGTCAGGGACCCCCCCACCGCCGCTACCGAACTCAGCAGCCGGTCACAACTCGGGTGGTACAGATCGGCCGGGTCGCGGGGAATGAGACGGATCAGATGCCCCGGCGCCAGGGTCATGTTCGAGGCCGGGTCGGCGAGGTAAATGCGACCCGGAAGCAGGGGCTCGCCATCGCTGGCTACCGCTACCTTGAGGGGGCAGATGCTATCCAGCCATTGGGCCATACCCTGGGCGAAGCCGTCACTGAGGTGCTGCGCGACGAGTACCGGGGCCCGCAGTCCGGTGGGCAGGGCCGGCAGCAACTGGGCCAGGGCCTGGGGACCGCCGGTGGAGACGGCGATGGCGATCACCGGGATGCCGGAACCGACTAGGCCGGTGCTGGGGGCCTGGACCTGAGCGGCGGGTTTGGCCTCCGCCAGGCTGCGCAGGTGGCGGATCACCGGCACCCCGGCCAGCATCCGCAGCCGGGCGGTAAAGCTCGGCCCCTCATCCAGACTCGGTTTGAGGGTGGCATCCAGGGCCCCTCGGGCCACGGCCGCCATGGCATTGGCGGCATCCGCCAGGTCCGAGACCACCAGGATGCGGGTGGCGCACTGGTCCATGATCTCCGTGATGGCCTGGAGGCCATCCATCCGGGGCATCCGCAGGTCCATGGTCACCAGGTCTGGCCGCAGGGCCAGGGCCTGTTGGACCCCGGCCAGGCCGTCCTCGGCTTGTCCACAGACCTTCAGTTGCGGTTCCGTCTCGATCAGGGCACAGATCAGGTCCCGGGCGGTGGCGCTGTCATCCACCACCAGGACCCGGATTGGACCACCGTGGCTGGCAGCCATCAGGACCCGACCTGGGGGTCGTCCTGGGTCGTCAGTTGGAAGCGCTCCACCTGCTCCTTTAGGGCGGCGGAGCGGCCGGTCATATCCTGCGCAATGGCGGCGATGCGCTGCACGGATGCGGCGGTGTCGGCGCTGGCGCCGACGATCTCCCGCAGGGCCACCACCACCTGATTACTGGCGGTGCGCTGCTGCTGGCTGGAGAGGCTGATCTGCTGGGCGGCCCGGGTGGTCTCTCCGGCCCCGTCCACCAGGGTGTTAAGGAAATGCACCACCTGGTTCGATTCGGTCATGCCCTGCTCGATACCGGCGGTGCCCTTTTCGGAGGTCACAACCAGGCGACTGATGGACTCTTGGATCTCCGTCACCTTGCGGGCTATCTCGCCAGTGGACTCGGTGACCGAGTCGGCCAGGCGCCGGATCTCCCCTGCCACCACCCCAAAGCGTTTGCCAGCCTCGCCGGCGGAGGCCGCCTCCAGGGCGGCGTTGAAGGCGATCAGCTTGGTCTGATCCGCCACGGTGTCGATGATCTCCATGATGCGGGAGATCTCCTTGGACTTGGTACCCAGTACCAGGATCTCCCGCAGGGCGCTCTGGCTGTCGTTGCGGTTGTCCTCCATCCGGGTCGCCAGCTGTTTCATGGCCTCGGCACCGGTGTGGCTGTCATCCAGGGTCTGGCGAGCAACCGTTACCACCGATTCCGAATACTCCGCGATCTGGGAGGAGGAGGCCGAAAGCTCCTCCATGGTGGAGGTGATCTCCGCCACCGAGGCAGACATCTGGGTCGAGTTGGCGGCCTGGCCATCCACGGCTCGGGCGATCTCCTGGGCGGAGCGATGGACGGTGTTGGCATCAGCCTCTACCTCCCCCACCAGTTGGTGCAGGTGGAGTCGCATGGCATCGGCCGCCCGTGCCAGCCCGGCGATCTCATCCCGTCCCGCGCTGGGGATGGCGCGGCTCAGGTCCCCGGAGGCAACCCGTTCCACCCCAGCAGACAGGAGCTGGATGCGCCGCGCCAGGGGACGAGCCGTCATCTGGGCGATCAGGCTGCTCAGCAGCAGGGCCAGGCCACCGATCAACCAGGCCTGGTGAGTGGCGGCGGTCAGGATGGCATCCGCTTCAGAGTGGTCGATGGACAGTTCCACCACCCCCAACGGCAGGCCGGAGTAATCGTGAAGGAGGGCTGCATAGACTGACAGGGGCCGGCCCTCGTGCTCGATCTCGGCCAATTGTGGTTCCCCTGCCATGGCCGCGCGAAGGCGTACGGAGTCGAGTAAGGGGGCCTCCCCCAGCGTGCTGACGAAGGTGTCGAAGTGCTGACCTCTCACCAGGTGCAGGCCAGCATCGATCCCGAAGGTGGCCTTGAAGGTCGCGAAGAAGGCCTTACCGAAGGCCATACCGAATTCCACTACCCCCAGATGCTGGTCTCCCTTGAAGATTGGCACCATGCCGCGGGCACCCATGCCCGCCACTCCTACCTCCAGCCCCTGCTGGGGCATGAGGGTGCGGTTGGTATCCAAGACGGTCTTGCGAATGGTGGAGAGGTCGTCGCCAAACTTGTCGAGCAGATGCAGCCGAAGGAAGGAGGTGGCCGGTGGAGTCAGAAACTGAAATTGCACGGCCCCATAATTTTTGGCCAGGACCTGATAGGCGGGTAGCAGATTGGCCTGGAGCCAGGCCCGGTCCCCCGCGGCGAAGTGTTCCTGGACATCGGGAATATTGGCCACCAGGGCGCTCAAGGCCTCCGCCCGCTTGGTATCCGCGTTTATCGCTGCCTGCAGACTGGCCATGCTTCCGCTCAATCGGGTTCGCTCGGCTTCCAGGATCACCTGGCGCAGGCTCACCAGGCTGCCATAGCCCTGGGCACCTATTGCCATCAGGATCGCTAAGACCATGCCCAGCATGATGTTGGCCCAGAGGTTCAGGTTCTTGAACATGACGGAAACTTACCCCGCGCAAGCCTGGGCCCAAGGAAGGGCGGCAGAGATCCAGTATCTCTATCTTAGCGGAATCCCCGATCCCGTGGGCAAGCCTGGTCGACAGCACGCGCGGCTTGGCTTACAGTCGCCGCTGCGGTCGGGGGTTCGTGGTGAGTTCCCGGGGAGCCTCCACTTCGGGGGTTGAGACCCAACTCCAGTATTTTCGAGGAGAATCAGGCAGGTACCGGTGCGCCGGGGCTGTAGGGTGGCGACCCCCTCCTGGCTCTGTTTGCCGCCACCATCCTGCATTCCGCCACATCTTTGGTTTCCACCTTCAGCAACGGATTTGAATCCAAGGTTATGAGCAACAACCCTATCGAGGCCGCGACCCAGGCCCTCGCCGAGTTAAGGCGCCAGCGGCCGCTGGTTCACAACATTACCAACTACGTAGTCATGGATTTCTCCGCCAATGCCCTGCTGGCCATCGGCGCCTCGCCCGTCATGGCCCACGCCACGGAAGAGGTGGCGGAGATGGTCGGCCTGGCCGGTGCCCTGGTCCTCAATATTGGCACCCTGTCGCGATCCTGGATCGATGCCATGTTTGCCGCCGGGCAGGCCGCGCGGGCGCGCCACCTGCCCATCGTTCTCGACCCCGTGGGTGCCGGCGCCACCCGGCTACGCACCGAAACGGCGCTGCGGCTTCTGGAGGAGGTCAAGCCGACGATCATCCGTGGCAACGCCTCCGAGATTCTGTCCCTGGCCGCGGCCGGAGGTACCACCAAGGGCGTCGACGCCACCCGTGGGGTCGACGAGGCCCGGGAGGCGGCGATCGCCCTTGCCAGGAGTTCCGGGGCCCTGCTGGTGGTGACGGGGCCCGAGGATTTCATCACGGATGGTGTGCGTCGGTTCCGCCTGGCTAATGGCCACCCCCTGATGAGCCGCGTGACGGGTACGGGCTGCGTCTGTTCCGCCTTGGTTGGGGCCTTTGTCGCGGTGCAGCCTGACCCTCTGCTGGCGAGCATCGGCGCCTTGACTACCTATGGCGTTGCCGGGGAGATGGCGGCGGAGGGCGAACCCGGGCCCGGCACCTTTCGTACCCGCCTCATCGATGCCCTGGCCGAGGTCACCCCCGAGTGGGTGAGACAGCATGCCCGCCTGGTCGTCGAATAAGCCCCTGGCCGGGGTAACCGACTTTTCCCTCTACCTGGTGACCGATCGCGCCGCCGCGCGGGGCCGGGGATTGGTCGGTATCGTCCACGCCGCCGTTCAGGGCGGGGTCGGCATCGTCCAGTTGCGAGACAAGGACAGCAGCACTCTGGAGTGCCTGAGGCTGGCCCAGGAACTGAAGGCCTTGCTCGACCCCTTGGGGGTGCCCCTCATCATCAACGACCGGATGGATCTAGCCCTGGCCTGCGACGCCGCTGGGGTCCATCTGGGTCAGGACGACATGCCTTGTGCGGTGGCCCGGCGGTTGCTGGGCACGGAACCTCTCCTCGGCGTCTCGGTCAGCACCCCAGCAGAGGCCCGGCGCGCCACGGACGAGGGGGCGGATTACCTCGGCGTGAGCCCCGTCTTCGACACCCCGACCAAACGGGATACGCCAACTGCCACGGGTTTGGCTGGGCTGTCCGCGATCCGCGCCGTTACTCCTCTGCCCTTGATTGCCATTGGCGGGCTCAACGTGGGCAATGTGGGCTCGGTAATGGCGGCCGGTGCCGATGGTATTGCCGTCGTCTCGGCCCTCATGGGCGCGGAGGACCCCGCGGCGGCGGCGCGTGCCTTGCTATTGGCCATGGGGCGCGGCAGGGTAGCTGCTTGAGGCTTGCCTTACGTCAGGGGCGTCCCATCACCCACTCTGGCTGGCGTGGTAGTCAGCGCATATGCGGAATGTAGACATAAGCGGGTGCCACATGTGCGCCAACGATGTCGAATCTCTGAGAGTCGTAGTAGCCGCCCAGATTGACCGTCTGCCCCGCCGGGTAGGTACCGACCCGTATCTGGTTACCTGTGACCTCGTAGCTGCCCTGGCCGGGGGGCATCTCCAGGCTGACCTGACAGGGCGCCGTGATACAGGTTCCGGTGTCGCCGGGCTTCAGGGTGATGGAGATGGCACCGGTGGGAAAGTTGGCAGACGAGGCGCAGCCGCCGAGGGCCAGGGTGGCGAGCAGGGTCGCCAGGGAAGCGGCAACCGCCGGTGTCGCCCGCCTTGGAGGGGACGGAAAGTTCGTCATGGTCTTAATCTCCTGAGGTCAGTGACGGTGGTCTGGGGGTGGGCATCCTTAAGTATCGCCAGCCCACCCGTCCGGGTCAAAGGGCCCGGTCCCCTGGCCAACCCGCCCCAAGGGTCAGGGTCGCCTTGCGGACGGGGACGGCCCGGTTCGACCTTATCTCACCCCCGTCCCTCGCGTAGAATGGCGGCCAATTAGGTTTGGTTCGGGAGTAACCACGATGGAGACATTTCACGGTACTACCATCCTGTCGGTGCGTCGGGACGGCCAGGTGGTCATGGGTGGCGATGGTCAGGTAACCCTGGGCGCGACGGTCATGAAGGGCAACGCGCGCAAGGTGCGGCGGCTTTACAAGGAGCGGGTATTGGCGGGCTTCGCCGGGGCGACGGCGGATGCCTTTACCCTGTTCGAGCGCTTCGAGGGTAAACTGGAAAAACATCAGGGCCATCTCACCCGGTCCGCCGTCGAGTTGGCGAAGGATTGGCGCATGGACCGCATGTTGCGCCGCCTGGAGGCCATGCTCCTGGTTGCCGATCCGACGGCCTCCCTCATCATTACGGGCACGGGCGATGTGCTGGAGCCGGAGCAGGGTTTGATGGCCATCGGTTCCGGTGGCTCCTTCGCCCAAGCCGCGGCGCGGGCCCTGCTGGAGGCGACGGACCTATCCGCGCGGGAGATCGTCGAGCGATCGCTCCACATCGCCGCCGATATCTGCGTCTATACCAATCATCAATTGACCATTGAGGAACTGGGGCCGGGCGGATCTACCTGACCGGCCAGACGGGCCAGCCTGGGCCCTGGCTTTGACCTTGCGGGAGTCCCCCTCGGACCCGCCAATCGCCACCCTCGATTTATCCCTTCATTCCCCATGGGGTCCCTGCCGGGACCCAAACCCTCATTAGGAAGCTTCCCTCATGCCGGACATCACCCCTCAACGCATCGTTGCCGAGCTCAATAAGCACATCGTTGGCCAGGAGGAGGCTAAGCGGGCCGTAGCCGTGGCCTTGCGCAACCGCTGGCGCCGCGCCCAAATCCCCGAACCCATGCGTTCGGAGATCACGCCCAAGAATATCCTCATGATCGGCCCTACCGGCGTCGGTAAGACCGAGATCGCCCGGCGCCTGGCGCGACTCGCCGATGCCCCCTTCATCAAGGTCGAGGCGACCAAATTCACCGAGGTGGGTTATGTCGGGCGCGACGTCGAATCCATCGTCCGCGACCTGGTCGACACGGCCGTGAAGATGGCGCGGGAGCGGGCCATGGAGGGTCTGCGTGATCAGGCCCAGGCGGCGGCGGAGGAGAGGCTGTTGGATGCCCTCTTGCCACCCCCTGCCAATTTTGAGGAGGACAGCCGCGGCGTCGGTGCCACCAACGCCACCCGCGAGAAGTTTCGCGACAGGCTGCGCCAGGGTGACCTGGACGAACGGGAGGTCGAGATCCAGGTCAGTGCCTCGCCCATTGGGGTTGAGATCATGGCCCCGCCCGGCATGGAAGAAATGACCAGCCAACTTCAGGGCCTTTTTCAGAACCTGGGACGGGACCGCACCAAGCGCCGCAAACTCAAGGTGGGTGATGCCATGAAGTTGTTACGGGACGAGGAGGCGGCCAAACGCGTGAATGAGGAGGAACTCAAGTTGCGGGCCCTGGAGGGGGTGGAGCAGCACGGCATCGTCTTCCTCGATGAGATCGACAAGGTATGCCGCCGCGCCGATCACACGAGTGGCGCCGATGTCTCCCGCGAGGGCGTGCAGCGGGACCTGCTGCCCCTGGTCGAGGGCTGCGCCATCTCCACCAAGCACGGCATGGTGCGCACGGATCATATCCTTTTCATCGCTTCGGGGGCCTTTCACCTCTCCAGGCCCTCGGATCTGATCCCGGAACTCCAGGGCCGCCTGCCCATTCGGGTCGAACTCAAGGCCTTGAGTAGTGAGGACTTCGTCCGCATCTTGACGGAGCCGGACGACTCTCTCACCGAGCAGTACAAGGCCCTGCTGGCGACCGAGGGGGTGAACCTGGAGTTCACCCCAGAGGGTATCCGGCGTATCGCTGAAGTCGCCTGGCAGGTCAACGAACGCACGGAGAACATTGGCGCCCGCCGCCTGCACACGGTGCTGGAGCGGTTATTGGAGGATGTGTCCTTCAACGCCGCGGAGATGGACCGGGTGACGGTTGCCATCGATGCCGCCTACGTGGATCGCAACCTCTCCGAACTGGCCGCCAACGAGGATCTGTCGCGCTATATCCTTTGATCGCCGAATTTTTTCGACCACATACCGGCCGCTGGGCGGCCGGCACGGAGCCCTGCATGCCCAACCCCACCGAAATCAATTTCCATCGTCAGTCGAAGGTCATCGAGCTGAGCTTCGATGATGGCTCGCACTTCAACCTGCCCTGCGAGTTTCTGCGCGTCTATTCGCCCTCCGCCGAGGTGCAGGGCCATGGCCCGGGCCAGCGGGTGCTGCAACTGGGCAAGGAAGACGTAAATATCGATCGCATCGAGCCGGTCGGCAACTATGCCATCTGCCTCCACTTCGATGATGAACACAACACGGGCATCTATTCCTGGGACTACCTCTACCGCCTCGGCCAGAACCAGGAAGGACTCTGGCAGGACTATCTGGCGGAGTTGGCAAAGGCCGGACAGGCGCGAAAAAAACCCTCCTGAAGGGGCGCGTGCCTCAGGCTGCGGACAGGAGGCCCAGCTCACGATCTCTGCAGGTGGTGGAGGCTGGCGCCGCCAGGGGGCTCGCCCTATGGCGAGTTCTGATCCCCTAGGGGGTGGGAAGGGTTCGCGGCAGCCGCGGTGTGCCAAGAAGGGTGGGGAGGGCGGTTCAGGCAACCGCCCTAAC
>CAZFZB010000026.1:0-3736 GCA_964523415.1 uncultured Chromatiaceae bacterium
GAAAGCGGCATAAACCCGGACGCCGTGCGCCTGCTGCTTCGGACCGATAACCGGCCTACCTGCCTTTCTTACAAAGGCGAGGGGTTGTTATTGAGTCTGCGGGGAGGCGGGTTGGGCCCAGATCCCCAACCCGAGTTGCTCTGCGCCAATATCTGGGCTGATCCCAATCGTATCCTGGTGCTGAGGCCAGCGGCGGTGCTGGCCTTTAGCAGCATCCGCGCCGATCTCAAGATCCAGAAGGGGCCCCTGAACACCGGTGACCTGCTGGTCGAGGTAATCCAAAATTGGACCCTCCGTATCGAACAGATCCTCTTCGGGATAGATAGGGCTGTCGATGATATGGAAGACCATGTTTTGATGGACCCCGATGCCGACCTCCAGCAGGAACTCACTAGCTTGCGCCAGCGCATGATCCATTTAGGACGCCACCTGGCCCCTCAGGCCGAGGCCCTGTTCTCGCTACAGAGGGAAAGATCCACCTGGTTGTTGGCCGAGCATCGCGATCGCATTAGCGAGGAAAACCACCGCGCCCACCAATTTGTGGCCGAGTTGGATTCCTCTCGTGAACAGGCGGCACTGATACAGGACGAGATACGCCATAGCCAGAGTCGCAAGCTCAATGAGACGATGAAAATCGTCGCGGTCTTCACCGCCTACCTGATGCCGATAACGGCCATCACCGGTTTACTAGGTACTAATCTCGAAGGGATACCAGGCCAAGCGGGAACGGATTATCCCTGGGCCTTCTCGATCGAGGTTGTAGCCCTCTTCGGCGTCATGGCCGTCAGCTACTTCATCTTCAAAAAGAAGAAGTGGTTTGATTGAGCCTCTAAGATCCCTTGCCTGAGATCGTCAACAAGTGGCCCTAAGGCGAGGGAAGCCACCCCTGGTTGAACCGGTCTGTCCCGGAACCTCTTTCTAACCTTGCTTGGACGGATTCGGTACCTATACCCCGGCGCGGTAAACCCATAAAAAAGCCCCGTTACCGGGGCATTTATTGATGGGGGGAGGGGTTGGCCGTATCAGCTTCCAAAGCCCTGGTCCTGGCTTTTCGCCGTTTGGACCGTGACGACGGAGGCCTGGGACTGGGCGAGAGAGGCTTGGTCACTTTCAGAGACCACGACGCCGGTGGAGACCCCACCGATGACCAGAGCGATAGCAGCGATAACACCTAGCATTTTAATCTCCTACAAGGGAGTGGGTTCGGAATGAGGGTTAGTATATCAGCATATGCTTATACAGCAAGACCCAAGATGTTACGCTTTGTAACTATGGCTTGTGGATGCTGGGTTCGGAGCATCTCCCTCCGAAGCTATACCAGTACCTCCGCCCGGCCCCCCTGGGTTTCGGCGGTGGTAGAGGGCGCCAAAGACGCCTATTTCTCCCCTAGGCCCACCCCCGTGCGCAATTGATCGGTAAGCTTTTCGAATTCCCGTTGCATCTCCAGGTTGCGAAAGGGGCGCGGCCTGGGGACCTGGCGACTTATGAGTCCGTCCAAGAGTTTGCGGCTGGACTTGAAGATCCCGACCAACTCACCGGAGACGCGCACGGTCTCGTAGGTATTCCAGGCAGTGGCGATGTCCCTTTCCAGGGCGACGCGGGCGGCGGTAATCTGGCGGCCTTGTTCGTCGAGATATTGGCGGTAAACCCCCGCCGCCTCGATGGTCAAGCGTTGAGCTTCGAGATTTGCGGTGAGAATCTCCCGCTTGTCGGGGGCTTCCTTGAGGAGCGCCTGGGCTTGGCTGGTGAGTTCCCGGGCGCGCTGGGCAATGGCATCGATACGGGGGATATAGTTGTTGATGATGGCCAACTCCACCTGAAGGTGCATCTGGCGCAAGCTCTTGAGCAGGACGACGTAAAGGCCATAGTAACGCCGCGCGCTCTGCAGGTCCTCGCCGCTCTCCTCTACCAATCGTTCGAGCTGGCCGGTGATAGCCTTGATATTGTCGAAAAGGATGCCGAGATCGATAAGGTTATCGCCAACAACGGTGGATAGCATGAAATCCAGTTGATCATCGCTCAATTCCAGCCCCATGGCCCGGAGATCGGCGGCGAACTCATGTTTGACCCTCTCCAGATCCGCCTCGAATCGGGTGATGTCGGTCTGTCGGTTGGCAATGGCCTTGTCATAGTCCGCGACCGTCTTTTTGAGAAAGGAATCTGAGGGAGCAGAGACCCGCTGACGGCGATACTCCGCTTGGTCCTGGCGGGCGCGTGCGATCTCCTGCTGAAGGCTTCGGATACGCTGCCGATAGTCCTGATTGGTGGAGGTGGAGAGGATGGCGACAGTCTGGTCGAGAAGTTGGTCGATTTCAGCCTGGGCGCTGGCCTGATCTTCACCAATCCAGCGGTGCTTCGGTAGGGTGGCCTGGCGTTCCTGGAGGGCGAGCGTCTCTTCAAGAGTCGGCAAGACGCCATTCCAGAGATGGGCGAAATTGGCCTGGGGATCAGGCCCCAGATAGCGCCGGGTGCTAGACCAGGCATCGCCAGCCGTTTGCTTGGAGCCCTGCCAGAGGTTCTCGGCACCCTGTTGGGAGCCCTCCAACCAGCGTCCGGCACCCGCTTTGGTATCCCGCCAAAGGTCCCCGGCCGCGCCCAGGGACTTGTCCCAGAGTGAGGACTCCGACACTCCAAGTTGCTGGTCGCTATTAGCAGCGGGGGACTCAGGAACGACCGCTGGGGTGGGATGCTGGTCTGGTGTTTGGGCCTGGGCGAGGTTGAGAAGGCTCTGGAATCCAAGGGCTAAGGCCAGGAGTGAGCGAAAAACCGATGGATACATGTGAAACTCCAGGGTCCCTCAGACCGTTCGGGGTGGGGGAGGGCAGATATTCGAGATTCGACCATAATTTACATCAAGAGACCTGCCAGGGTACGGAGGATAGGACTCGATGTGGGAAAAAGCGGGCTTGCTGGTGCTGATCATTACGGCTAATGGGGCGCCGATCCTGCTGGCCTGGGCCCTGGGGCCCCATTGGGGCTGGCCTCTGGATGGGGGTCAGATGCACCCTGATGGCCGCCGTCTGCTGGGGGGGCACGCTACCCTGCGAGGTCTGGTGGCTGCGGTACTGGCATCCATGATAATGGCAGGCCTGTTGGGCTTGGGAGTGGGCCAGGGCGCGCTCATTGGTTTCCTGGCGATGGCGGGCGATGCCTTGTCGAGTTTCATCAAGCGCCGCCTGGGGATCAAGCCCGGTGACAAGGCCACCGGACTGGATCAGATCCCTGAATCCCTGCTACCCCTGGCGGTAGTGGCCGGGACTTTCGGCCTGGGGTGGCTGGACCTGGCCCTCATGGTGGCCATCTTTACGCTCCTCGATATGATGGTGTCAGGGCCCCTCTACCGATGGCATATGCGGCGACGCCCTTACTGATGCAGGGGCGTGTGGATAAGGGCCTGGTGACCTGGCCAGGGAGATCGACAGTAGCCGCCCGGGCGGTGGCGCGGACCGGCTGGGGAAGGCCTTTGCGGTCTAAGGGGGAGGTTGCGCTAGCCTGACCACCTCATGATGAGTGACCTCAAGTCCCACTTTCATCTTGCCCGTCGCCTGGTCGGGGTTGCTCTATGCGCCCTGCCGACCCTGTTCGCGCTTGCCTCCGGGCTCTGGTCGCGGCCCATCCCGCCAGCTCAGACGGGGGCGGGGCTGGTTCTGGTTGGAATCGCTGGACTCATTGCCTTCTTCAACCTCTATCTGCTTTATCTGCGTCCCTGGCGCTATCGACGTCGCAAGGGTACGGA
>CAZFZB010000026.1:3836-29202 GCA_964523415.1 uncultured Chromatiaceae bacterium
CCCCACTCAGTAAAGGGCGCTCAACATCTTGGCCCGATAGGAGGAGACCAGGGGGCCCTCGCCGCCGAGGAGATCGAAGATGAGGATCATAGCCTTGCGGGCCGCATCCTCCCCATAGGAGCGATCGCGCTTGAGTAGGGCAAGGAGCTCGGCCAGGGCGGCCTCGAGATCGCCGTTGACAGCCTGCCATGCGGCGAGCAGGTAACTGGCCTCACTGTCCCTGGGGTTGACGGCGAGACGGGCGGCCAATTCGGCAGCGGGTGGGGCGGCCGCTACCAGGTTGGCGAAGCGAAGCTGGCCGCGCAGGGCAAGGACCTCCGGGTCCTTTGCCAAATCGATGGGAACCCGGTCGAGCTGCGCCTCGGCGCCCTGGATGTCTCCGCTGGCGGCCTTGATCTGGACCTCGGCAAGGAAGAGGCGGGGGTTGTCGGGGTCCTGCGCCCGGGCCTGATCGAGTTTGGCTTGGGCACCGACCAGGTCACCCTGGATCAGGCGGGCCGAGATCGCATCGATCGTGGGATCGGACTGGCGCGGCAGGTGGGGTTCCAGGAAGGCCCGGACTTGGGCCTCGGGGAGTGCTCCCATGAATTGATCGACGGGCCGACCATCCTTGAAGAGTTGGACCGTGGGCAGGCTGCGGATACCAAATTGTGCGGCGAGGGCCTGTTCCTCTTCGGTATTGAGCTTGGCTACCAGCAGACGGCCACCGAATTCGTCAGCCAGCTTGGCGAGAATAGGCATGAGGGCACGACAAGGGGCACACCAGTCAGCCCAGAAATCCACCAGCACGGGGCGGTCATAGGAGCCCTCGAGCACTACCTCTTGGAAATTTTGCGCCGTGACGGCGACCAGATTGGGTGAGTTGGCCATGGCGCCGTCCTCCTTATAATGGGTAGTTGGAATTGGCTGGGAAGACCGTAGATAGGCCTGGAAACGCGCGATTCAAGCCGGCTGGGAGAGGGGTCACCTGCACCACCGGTACTGGCAGCCAAATTTTTCCCGAGGAGTTTAGCCTAATGACCCAAGCTGTTCACATTGTCTGCCCCCGTTGCGATGCGGTTAACCGAGTACCGCCGGAGCGCCTTGGCGAGGACGCCAAGTGCGGAAAGTGCCATACCCCTCTTTTTGCCGGTGTCCCCCTGGCCCTGGACGAAGGGCGATTTGCCAAACACCTGGGGCGGAGCGATTTGCCGCTGGTGGTGGATTTTTGGGCACCCTGGTGCGCACCCTGTCGCGCTATGGCGCCGGCCTTTGAGGCCGTAGCACGGCGTATCGAGCCCAAGGCGCGTCTGATCAAGGTCAACACGGAGGAGGCCCAGGGTCTGGCGACGCGTCAGGGTATCCGCAGTATCCCGACCCTGGTGATTTTTCGCGGTGGCCGGGAGGTGGCGCGCACCTCGGGCGGTATGGATGTCGGTGCACTGGAAAATTGGATTCGCCGTTCCCTGTGACCGATGGCAGCCAGCATCGGTTTCCTGTAGGAAGGAACCGAGGATGGCATTACCCCTTAGGGCGTGGATGGACAGGGCCAGGGGAATCACATAGAATTTGGGCCGTTCGAGGGGACTGGCCCCAACTTTTCCGGCCTCCCTCGTCCTCACGCCTTCGTGCACCGTCGCACGAGCCTGGCTCCATTCCCGCTTCGCGCGCCCTTATGAATTTAGCGCCCCTTGGCGCCTCATGATCCCGCGGCCCTTCGGCTGGGACGCGGGCTGGCTGAACTCGGAGATGACCTTGAGAAAGCCCGCGGTTCTCGTACTTGAAGACGGCTCTGTTTTTCGCGGCCTGTCCATTGGCGCCGAGACCCAGAGTGTCGGCGAGGTCGTCTTCAATACGGCCATGTCCGGCTATCAGGAGATCCTTACCGATCCCTCATACCGACGCCAGTTGGTGACCCTGACCTACCCTCACATCGGCAATACCGGTGTCAATCCTGAGGACGAGGAATCCCCCGCTATTCAAGCAGCCGGCCTAGTAATCCGCGACCTGCCGCTACTGGCCAGCAATTGGCGCCAGCGCGAGCGCCTGGACGATTATCTTCTGAGTCAGAAGGTGCCGGGTATTGCCGATATTGATACTCGCCGGCTAACCCGAATCCTGCGCGAAAAGGGTGCCCAGAACGGCTGTCTCCAAGCGGGAGAGGCTATCGACGAGTCGGCAGCCTTGGCGGCGGCCCGGGACTTTGCCGGCCTCAAGGGCATGGATCTGGCCCAAGAGGTGACGACGTACAAAAGTTATGAATGGGATCAGGGTGTCTGGAGCCTGGGTGAGGGCGTTAGGACCGGGAGTCGGGACCCTGACCGATGTCCATATTGGGTCGTGGCCTATGATTACGGCATCAAGCGCAACATCCTGCGCATGTTGGTCGAACGCGGCTGTCGGGTGACGGTAGTGCCGGCCAAGACGCCAGCGGCGGAGGTTCTGGCACTCCAGCCCGATGGTGTCTTTCTCTCCAATGGCCCCGGCGACCCGGAACCCTGTGATTATGCCATCCAAGCCATCGGCGAACTGCTGGAGTCGGACATTCCCATCTTTGGGATTTGTCTCGGTCACCAATTGCTGGGCCTGGCCTGTGGCGCCCGAACTCTGAAGATGAAGTTTGGCCATCATGGCGCTAACCACCCGGTCCAGGATCTGGTTACCCGGCGGGTTATGATCAGCAGCCAGAATCACGGTTTTGCGGTGGACGAGGCTAGCTTGCCCCTGACCCTGAAGCCAACACACAGGTCGCTTTTCGATGGTTCCTTGCAAGGAATCCATCACCGGGAAAGACCGGCCTTTGGTTTCCAGGGGCATCCTGAGGCCAGTCCGGGACCCCATGATGTGTCCCCCGTATTTGATCATTTCATCGACCTGATACGTGCCCATAGGTCTTAGCCTTTTCCAGCTAAAGGGGTGGGCTTGTTCTCACGTCAGGTCGAGGTAAGACCGCCCGGCAACGAGCTTCCCTTCCTTAGGGACCAGGATGCGGGAAATGCCTTACCCTCACACTGGCAGGGTCCCGAGTACAGGGGTTTCAAGGGGCTTCTTCCCTGGCCAAGTCGCTATCACTAGCCTGTAATAACTATGCCCAAGCGTACAGACATTCAGAGCATTCTCATTATCGGGGCCGGCCCCATCGTCATCGGCCAGGCTTGTGAGTTCGACTACTCAGGAGCCCAGGCCTGCAAGGCCCTGCGCGAAGAGGGCTACCGGGTCGTGCTGGTCAACTCCAATCCGGCCACCATCATGACCGACCCGGAAATGGCGGATGCCACCTATATCGAGCCCATCACCTGGAGGACCCTGGAGCGCATTATCGAGCGCGAACGCCCCGATGCCCTACTGCCGACCATGGGAGGGCAGACGGCTCTCAACACCGCTCTGGACCTGGTGCGCCATGGAGTGCTGGAGCAATACGGTATCGAACTGATCGGCGCATCCCGCGAGGCCATCGATATGGCCGAGGACCGTGATCTGTTTCGTAAGGCTATGCGTCGCATCGGCCTGGACATGCCGCGCTCGGCGATCGCTCACAGCCTGGAGGAGGCCATCCAGGTTCAGGCCCAGATCGGTTTCCCGGCCATCATCAGGCCTTCCTTCACCATGGGTGGCAGTGGGGGGGGTATCGCCTATAACCAGGAGGAATTCGAGACCATCAGCTTGCGCGGCCTGGATATGTCCCCTACCAGCGAGTTGCTGATCGAGGAATCCGCCCTCGGTTGGAAGGAGTTTGAGATGGAGGTGGTGCGCGACCGCGCCGATAATTGCATCATTGTCTGTTCCATCGAAAACCTGGACCCCATGGGGGTCCATACCGGGGACTCCATCACCGTGGCCCCGGCCCAGACCCTGACGGACAAGGAATACCAGATCATGCGCGATGCCGCCATCGCCGTGCTGCGGGAGATCGGCGTCGATACCGGCGGCTCCAACGTCCAATTCGCCATCAACCCGGTCGATGGCCGCATGATCATCATCGAGATGAACCCGCGGGTCTCCCGGTCTTCTGCCCTGGCCTCCAAGGCCACGGGCTTTCCCATTGCCAAGGTCGCCGCCAAACTAGCGGTGGGCTACACCCTCGATGAATTGAAGAATGACATCACGGGTGGTGCTACCCCGGCCTCCTTCGAGCCAAGCATCGATTATGTGGTGACCAAGGTTCCGCGTTTCACCTTCGAGAAATTTCCTCAAGCTGATCCGCGTCTCACTACCCAGATGAAGTCGGTGGGTGAGGTCATGGCCATAGGACGGACCTTCCAGGAGTCCCTCCAGAAGGCCCTGCGCGGGTTGGAGACGGATAAATACGGCCTTGACGAGGTGCTGGACTTGTCGGAGCCCGAGGCTCAGAGTCGGTTGCGCCAGGAGTTGCGCCAGCCCGGCGCTGAACGCATCTTTTATCTGGCCGAGGCCTTCCGCGCGGGTTTCACCATTCAGGATCTCTACGAAATTACTGCCATCGATCCCTGGTTTTTGGCCCAAATCGAAGACCTCGTGGCTCTGGAGACCGAAATTCGCGATCAGGGTATCCTGGGGCTGACCTACGAACGGCTGCGTTTTCTCAAGCGTAAGGGTTTTTCCGATCGCCGCCTGGGTCGTTTGGCGGGCTGCAGCGAGCAGGCCATCCGTGAGCGGCGCCATGCCCTGGGTATCCGCCCCGTCTTTAAGCGGGTGGATACCTGTGCCGCCGAGTTTGCCGCCAGTACCGCCTACCTCTACTCTAGTTACGAGGAGGAATGCGAGGCGAACCCCACGGATCGTCAGAAGATCATGGTCCTGGGTGGAGGTCCCAATCGTATCGGTCAGGGCATCGAGTTCGACTATTGCTGCGTTCACGCCGCTCTCGCTCTGCGAGATGACGGTTACGAGACCATCATGGTCAATTGTAATCCGGAGACGGTCTCCACTGACTATGACACCTCCGATCGCCTTTACTTCGAACCCCTGACCCTGGAGGATGTCCTGGAGATAGTCCATAAGGAGAAACCCTTCGGTGTCATCGTCCAGTTCGGCGGTCAGACCCCTCTGAAGTTGGCGAGGGCGCTGGAGGCCGCGGGCGTACCCATCATCGGTACCAGCCCGGACTCCATTGATCTGGCCGAGGATCGGGAGCGCTTCCAGGGCATGGTCCGGCAACTGGGCCTTCTTCAACCTCCCAACACCACGGCCCGAAGCGAGCAGGAAGCCATTGCACAGGCAACCCATATTGGCTACCCCCTGGTAGTGCGTCCCTCTTATGTCCTGGGTGGCCGGGCCATGGAGATCGTCTATGATGCCGCCGATCTCAAACGCTACATGCGTGACGCGGTGAAGGTCTCCCATGAGTCGCCGGTGTTGCTGGATCGCTTCCTGGACGACGCCATCGAGGTGGATGTGGATGCCATTTGCGATGGCGAGACCCTTCTCATTGGCGGAATCATGGAACATATTGAACAGGCCGGCGTCCATTCTGGTGATTCGGCCTGCTCCTTGCCACCCTATACCCTTTCTCCGTCGATCCAAGACCGGATGCGCGAGCAGATGGCACTAATGGGCCATGCCCTGAAAGTGGTAGGCCTGATGAATGCCCAGTTCGCCATCAAGGACGACGAGGTCTATATCCTTGAGGTCAATCCACGTGCCTCACGTACTGTGCCCTTCGTCTCCAAGGCTATTGGCGTTCCCCTGGCCAAGGTGGCGGCACGCTGCATGGTGGGTCGCACCCTTGCCCTGCAAGGTTGTGACAATGAATTGATACCAAAACACTTTTTTGTCAAGGAGGCCGTATTCCCCTTCATCAAGTTCCCAGGCGTGGATACGGTATTGGGCCCCGAGATGAAATCCACGGGGGAGGTCATGGGCGTGGGCGAGACCTTCGGCGAGGCCTTTGGCAAGGCCCAATTGGGTGCTGGTACCCGGCTGCCAGCCAAGGGCAAGGCCTTGTTGAGCGTGCGCGAGGCTGATAAGCGTCGCCTGGTCTCCGTCGCCCGGGATCTGGTCGAACTAGGCTTTCAACTTTACGGCACCCACGGCACGGCGGAGGTGGTGCGCGCTGCTGGAATCCCCTGCGTGCGGGTCAACAAGGTTTTCGAGGGTCGTCCCCACATCGTAGATATCATCAAAAATAACGAGATCAGTTTTATCGTCAACACGACGGAGGGTGCCAAGGCTATCCTTGATTCAGCCGCTATCCGCCGGGCCGCGCTTCAACATAAGGTGAGTTATACCACTACGATCGCCGGTGCCGAGGCTACCTGTCTGGCCTTGCGTCATGGGGCCCCTTTGGCGGTGAATCGATTGCAGGAACTTCACTGATATCCCTGGTGCCGGTCCTACCGGCATCGGGATTTAATGAGAGGCCGCCGCGGGCGGCCCCGTATTTTTATGAGGACACCACCATGAGCAAAGTCCCCATCACCGCCAGGGGTGCGGAGAAATTGCGCGAGGAACTCGAACGGCTCAAGCGCATCGAGCGCCCCCGAATCATAGAGGCTATCTCGGAGGCTCGCGCTCACGGCGATCTCAAGGAGAATGCCGAATACCATGCTGCCCGCGAGCAACAGGGCTTCATAGAGGGCCGCATCAAGGATATCGAGAGCAAGCTGTCGCACGCCCATATCATTGATATCACTCAGCTCGCGACGGATGGCCGCATCGTCTTCGGTGCTACGGCCATCGTTTTGGAACTGGGTAAGGATGAAGCGGAGCACAGCTTCCAAATCGTCGGCGATGATGAGGCCGATCTGTCTCTTGGCATGATCTCGATCAGTTCCCCTATTGCCAGGGCCCTGATCGGCAAACGCGAGGGCGACACAGCTACCGTTGATGCCCCGGGGGGGGTGCGTGAATTCGAGATCCTTGAGGTACGCTACGACTGACCAGGCCAGGCGCTAAGGCCGATTCTTGGTTTGCGCGCCATCCCAGGCCCCATTATTCTGTTCAATTTCGATTCGTTATGCTTGGAGGCCAATTGCATGGCTGCCCAGACCCTCTATGACAAATTGTGGGACGAGCACCTCGTCCGTTACGACGAGGATGGCACGGCCCTCCTCTACATCGACCGCCAGCTGGTCCATGAGGTTACCTCGCCTCAGGCCTTCGCCGGGCTGCGTCTGACCGGACGCCAGCCCTGGCGGGCGGCATCCAATCTGGCAGTCCCGGATCACAATGTCCCCACCACGAATCGTGACCAGGGCATCGTGGATCCCGTCTCGCGCCTCCAGGTCGAGACCCTGGGCCGTAACTGCCATGAATTCGGCATCACCGAGTTTGGCATGGGGGATCCCCGCCAGGGCATAGTGCATGTCATGGGGCCGGAGCAGGGCTTTACCCAGCCAGGGATGACCATCGTCTGCGGCGACTCCCACACCTCTACCCATGGCGCCTTTGGGGCCCTTGCCTTTGGCATCGGTACTTCCGAGGTGGAGCATGTACTCGCGACCCAGTGCCTGCTGCAGCGCAAGGCCAAGACCCTTCTGGTCAGTGTCGATGGCAAGTTGGGGCAGGGGGTCACCGCCAAGGATCTGGTCCTGGCCATCATTGGTGAAATCGGCACCGCGGGTGGCACGGGTTATGTCATTGAGTTTGGAGGTGAGGCCATCCGAGCGCTTTCCATGGAGGGCCGCATGACGGTCTGCAACATGACCATCGAGGCGGGTGCCCGCGCCGGCCTGGTGGCAGTGGACGAGAAGACCATCGAGTATGTACGCGGCCGGCCCTTTTCCCCTCAGGATGAACTCTTTGATCAGGCGGCCGCCCATTGGCGAACCCTGGTCAGCGACCCCGGGGCCAGGTTCGACCGGGTGGTCCATCTGGATGCCGAGGCCATCAAACCTCAGGTTACCTGGGGCACCTCGCCTGAAATGGTGGTGGCCATTGACGAACGGGTGCCCAATCCTGCGGCCGAGCCGGACCCAACCAAGGCGGCGGGTATGCGCAGAGCCCTGGAGTATATGGGGCTGGAGGCCGGAACGCCGATCACTGAGGTACGCCCGGATAAGATATTCATCGGATCCTGTACCAATTCCCGTATCGAGGACCTCCGGGCTGCCGCTGCGGTGGTCATGGGTCGCCAGGTAGCCGCCAGCATCAAGCTTGCACTGGTGGTGCCAGGCTCGGGCCCGGTCAAGGAACAGGCCGAGGCTGAGGGTCTCGATGTGATTTTTCGTGCCGCCGGCTTCGAGTGGCGCGACCCGGGTTGCTCAATGTGTCTGGCCATGAACGCCGACCGCCTGGAACCGGGTGAGCGTTGTGCCTCCACCTCCAATCGCAACTTCGAGGGCCGGCAGGGGCAGGGTGGGCGCACCCATTTGGTAAGCCCGGCCATGGCCGCCGCCGCCGCCGTGACGGGACATTTCGTGGATGCGAGGACCCTCTAAATGGAAAAATTCGCCGATTTTACTGGCAAGGTTTGTCCCCTGGATCGCGCCAATGTCGATACGGACGCCATCATCCCCAAACAGTTCCTCAAGAGCATCGAACGGACTGGCTTTGGGCCCAACCTCTTTGACGAGTGGCGCTACCTGGATGCGGGTGAACCTGGGCGAGACTGCTCCGACCGCCCCCTGAATAAGGGCTTTGTCCTCAATGATCCACGCTATGCAGGGGCCAGCATCTTGTTGACCCGGGAAAATTTCGGCTGCGGCTCCTCCCGCGAGCATGCTCCCTGGGCCTTGATGGATTACGGCTTCCGCGTCATCTTGGCCCCCAGTTTCGCCGACATATTTTTCAATAACTGTTTCAAGAATGGCATCCTGCCGATCGTCCTAGACGCGTCCAGGATAGACGGACTCTTCGCCCAGGCCTCGGGCCCCCAGGCTCTGCTGATCGATGTAGATCTCCTGGGGCAAACCCTGACACCGGCTGGAGGGGAGGCCTTTTCATTTGATATGGACCCCTTCCATAAGGAATGCCTGCACAAGGGTCTGGATGACATAGGCCTGACTCTCAACCACGTGGACGAGATCCGGGCCTACGAGGAGCGACGCCGGCGGGAGACCCCCTGGTTATTCGCTTAGACGCCTATTCCAGCCTCACCCCGGAATCACCTTCACCCTATGCGCTAACCCCATCATTTCATAAGGCAACGAGATAAGTGAGCAAGAAGATTCTAATCCTGCCGGGCGATGGTATTGGTCCTGAGATCGTCACCGAGGCGGTCAAGGTCCTGGCCTGCCTGCGCGACGACTATGGCCTGGACATAGTCCTGGAACAGGCCCTGGTGGGCGGTGCGGCCATCGATGATGCTGGCGTTCCCTTGCCGGAGGCAACCCTGGATCTGGCTAGGGAGGCCGATGCCGTCCTCCTCGGTGCCGTGGGAGGGCCTAAGTGGGAACCCCTGCCCATCGCCATCCGACCGGAGAAGGGCCTTCTCGGTCTGCGTGCCGGCCTTGGACTCTTCGCTAACCTGCGCCCGGCCATCCTCTATCCACAACTGGCCGCTGCATCCTCCCTAAGACCCGAGGTCGTCTCTGGGCTGGACATCGTCATCGTGCGCGAGTTGACCGGTGACATCTACTTTGGGCAGCCGCGTGGTACCCATGTCCGTGAGGACGGTCAACGCGTTGGTGTCAATACCATGGTCTACAGTGAGTCGGAGATCCGTCGCATCTGTCGCGTCGCCTTTGATATCGCCCGTAAGCGTGGCAAGCGCCTCTGCTCTGTGGACAAGGCCAATGTCCTGGAATGCACCGAGCTTTGGCGCGAGGTGGCGACCGAGGTTGCCGCCGAATATCCGGATGTGACCCTGAGCCACATGTATGTCGATAACTGTGCCATGCAACTGGTCCGCAACCCCAAACAGTTTGATGTCATCGTCACTGGCAATATCTTCGGGGACATCCTCTCCGATGAGGCCTCCATGCTTACGGGTTCTATCGGCATGCTACCTTCGGCCTCCCTTGATGAGGGGGGCAAGGGTATGTACGAGCCTATCCATGGCTCGGCCCCGGATATCGCCGGCCAAGGTATTGCTAACCCATTGGCCACCATCCTGTCCCTGGCCATGATGCTGCGTTTTTCCCTTGGAGATGCGGATGGAGCCGAGCGGATCGAGCGGGCGGTGATGCGCGTCCTCGATCAAGGATTGCGGACAGCGGATATCATGTCCGCGGGAATGTACCGTGTTGGCACGTCGGCAATGGGCGACGCCGTCGTGGCGGCCTTGTCCGGGGAATAATTGGCTATGAATCGAGTCGGTTTTATTGGTTGGCGCGGCATGGTGGGGTCGGTCCTCATGGACCGGATGCGGGAGGAGCAAGACTTCGCAATCATCCCCGAACCCATCTTCTTTACCACCTCGCAGGCGGGCCAGCCCGGCCCGGATGTCGGTCAGGGCAGCGTACCCCTGAGGGATGCCTTGGACCTCGAGGCCCTGGCCACCATGGATGTCGTCGTTACCTGTCAGGGGGGCGACTACACCAAGGAGATCTACCCCAAACTGCGCGCCGCTGGTTGGCGGGGCTATTGGATTGATGCCGCCTCCAGCCTGCGCATGGAGCGGGACAGTACCATTATCCTCGATCCGGTAAACCTGGACGTTATCGAGGCGGCCCTGGTTGCCGGCAAGCGCGACTTCATTGGCGGTAACTGCACCGTCAGTCTGATGCTCATGGCCATCGGCGGTCTTTTTCATCATGACCTGGTGGAGTGGGTTACATCCATGACCTATCAGGCCGCCTCTGGGGCTGGCGCCAAGAATATGCGCGAATTGCTGTCCCAGATGGGGGCCCTTCACGCCGGCTGCGCTGATCGGCTGGCGGACCCGGCCTCGGCCATTTTGGAGATCGACCGGCAGGTCACCCAGACCATGCATGGCGGTGATTTCCCAACGGAAAACTTTGGCGCCCCCCTGGCTGGCAGCCTGATCCCCTGGATCGACTCCCCGCTGGAGAATGGTCAGAGCCGCGAGGAGTGGAAGGGTCTGGTCGAGACCAATAAGATCCTTGGCCGCCAGGACAAACCCATCCCCATTGACGGTACCTGTGTGCGCATCGGCGCCATGCGCTGCCACAGTCAGGGTCTGGTCATCAAGCTGAAGCAGAAGGCCCCGCTGGATGAGCTGGTGGCCATGATTGCCGACGCTAACCAATGGGTCAAGGTCATCCCGAACGAGCGCCCGGCGACGGTTGCCGGTCTGTCTCCCGCTGCCGCTACCGGTACCCTGACGGTACCCGTTGGCCGGTTGCGCAAGATGAATCTGGGTGACGATTATTTGAATGCCTTCACCGTCGGCGACCAGTTGCTGTGGGGTGCCGCCGAGCCTCTGCGTCGCATGCTGCGGCTTCTGGGCCGGAGCTGAGGTGGTTTCGGTCGGAGGTGACGCGGACATCAAGAACCGGCGGAGATCCACGGCCCCGCCGGTTCCAGGTTCGTGACCGTCCTATGCCCCCACCCCGCCCACTTGATAAGCTCCTGGTACTGGTCCTGGCCTTGCTGCCGGCCCTATCCTGGGCCCTGGGGCTGGGCGGCATCCGCAGCTACTCGGCCCTGAATGAACCCTTTCTGGGTCTGATCGAACTCAATGACGTCTCCCCGGAAGAACTGGATGGAGTTAAGGTCCTGTTGGGGTCCGAGGCCGAGTTCTCCAAGGCCGGTTCCCCCCGCCCCGATTTTCTGACGGGTCTGACCTTCCTCCCCGAGGTCACCTCCGAGGGTAAGCTTCAGGTGCGAGTCACCAGTCTGAAACCCATTCGCGAACCCTTTCTGGATTTTTTGGTGGAGGTTACTTGGCCCCAGGGGCGTCTGGTCAAGGGGTTTACGGTGCTGCTCGATCCCCCGACAACCCAGCACCGGTCCCCACCCCCGACAGCGGCACCCAAGTCCGTGCCTCCCGTGGCAGCATCCGTTAACTTGTCGGTCATCCCCCCTATTGCCCCTTCCGTACAGCCTCCGATCTCTGGGCGGCAAACAGCCAGGCCCCTGCCCCAGGCCCCATTGCAAGCCCCTGGCATCACCCTCCCTTCCCCTCCTGTGGGTTATCCCCTCCGTTATGGCCCGGTACCCTCCGGTGCCAATCTCTCCAACGTGGCCCGCCGCATGGCCCCCCAGGGCGCGAGCCAGGCGCAGACGGCCCTGGCCATCTATCGCGCCAACCCCCAGGCCTTCAGTGGTGGGAATATCAACAAACTCAAGGCGGGCTCGCGTCTGGAGATTCCTCACCCTTACCTGATCTTTGCCTATGACGCGGAAGCGGCCAAGCAGCAATTCCTGGCCGCGCAGCACCTTCAGCCTTTGCCTGACTTGCCAGCGGTTCCTCAGGATAGGCTCCCGAGTCCTGGTGCGGATCCCGTTCAGGATCGGCTGGAGATCGCCACCCAGAAGCCAGAACTTGACGGCGACCCTGTAACCAAGTTACCCCTGTCAGCGTCTCGGACATCCCCTGGGTCCCCCTTGCAGCCTGAGCAGGAAATCGCCAAGTCCCCGACCCTGGCCCCCGAACTCGCCCTGGTCGAGCGTGAGATTCTGCTGGTGCGGGAGATGGCCGAGAGTGGTCGCCAGGAGACGGCGGACTTGCGAGGGCGCATCGGTAGGCTGGAGGATCATCTCGCGGATATCAAACGACTCCTGGAGTTGAGTAACACCCAACTGGCGCAACTTCAGGGTGCCGGGGCTCATGGGAAGGATGGGGGGCCAGTTCGGGAATTGGAGCCAGCCTTGGGCGACAAGAAACCGCTTGTGAGTCAGGAGTCTGGAAATCTGGTCAGGGCTCCGGTGCAAGAACCCAGAATTGGCGCCTTGAGCGACGCCTCCAAGGAGGGACCGCCTGATCGTGAAGCCCCGGCATCGATGCCATCCGCCACGGTCATAACTGAGGCACCGGCTCCCGGCCCAATACCTGCCTTGCCCGAAACCTCGGGGTCGGCGTTGCCTGCGGTGACTCAGCCTGCTGACAAGGAACCGGGTACCCCCGCTGGAGTGCCTGTCTCCATCAAGGCCCAGCCTGCCTCTCAGATTGAGGCGGCCTCTCCGCCCCGATCTGAAACTCAGATCGAGGCCAAACCTGCTCCAGTGGCCAAAGGGTCTCCTGCCCGTCGGCTGGCTGTCGAGACCCCGCCTCCCGAACCACCTATTCTCGATGACCTTGCAAGCTGGGCCCTCGTGGCCGGGGGCCCTCTCCTGATCCTGTTGCTGGGTTTGTTGATCCTGGTCCGAAGGCAAAATCAGACCAAGGAGGCTAGCGGCGAGACAGAAGAGTTGACCTTGGCCAGGGGCCTGCCCACGGGGAACAGGGCTCCAGTCGCTGAAGCAGGTGAGTCAAACCGATTAGCGTCCCTGATCGCCAGGGTGCGAGACTCGAGCGCCCTGATCACCAAGAAACCCAATAATCCAGAGGCCTTGCCGCAAGCATTCTTAGGCTCGCTTGAACCTGAGAGGGTCGCGAGCCAGTCATACGCCAGTTCAGCCCCGGTTCAGGCCACAGTAAACAGGGCCCCAGGGCCAGGGCCCACGCCAGTGGCTGGGGCCTCGCCGAAGGTTGGGGCAGACGTGCCTCCGGCGAAACCCCAGGTTGCGCCGCCAGTAGACCAGGCAGGCCCCATAGGTCCGGCAACTGCCGAAGGAAAGCCCCTGACGGAGAGGGATGCGAAGGCCGACGAAGACCTGGATACGGCGCTGGAGTGGACCCTAGCCTCAGCCCCTCCACGACCGGACAGCCAGGATCTGGGGGTGTCGCCTGAACTCACTCTGCCTGAAGTGGTGTCGCCGGCGCCAATTGTCGTTCCCGGCGAGGGACCCCAAGAACTGGACCTCTCGGATCTGGAAGGCCGGGATCTGAGCGTCCCGTCAGATCTCAAGCGGAATGAGCCAGCACTAATAACCCCTGATGAGCCCCAGGAGGCCCTCGACCTCATGACTCCATCCCTCGGGAACCTGGAACTCACCCCCCAGGCGCCCAGCCCCGTGTCAGAACCTGCCCCGGATCTGACGGCTGGCGATTTTGACCTGGACCTCGAAGGCCTTGACATGTTAGTGGCGGCGCCAAAGGTCGCCGAGGGTGACGAGCACCAGGAACCCCTGGTGGATCTCGATCTGGATTTGGAGGAACTCATGGATCTGGACCTGTCGTCTTTCGCCAGCACGGACCTCAAGGTCTCACGATCCCAGACAGAGCCCTCGCCCACCCTCCCCCTGGATTGGGGAGACTTGGCACTGACCCTGGAACAGGAGGAGCCCCTGCCTGAGGGAGCGCCACCCGAGGCATCTCCCGCCGATGCCGATTTTCCCGCGGACTTCGAACGGGACTCGGGTTCTTGGGATGAGGTTGGAATCAAGCTGGATCTGGCGCGCGCCTATTTGCAGATGGACGATCCCGAGGCGGCGATCCTCCTCCTTACCGAGGTCATCGCCGAGGGCACCGCCGAGCAGATCGCCGAGGCCAAGACCCTGCGCGCGAGCTTGGGGTGAGAGGAGCGGTTCTGGAGGAGGGCCGCGTGGAACCCATCGCCACGGCAGGCCTGATTCGTATGGCCATGGGCATCGAGTATGATGGCAGTGCCTTCCATGGCTGGCAGCTTCAGGATGGGGCTCGCTCAGTTCAAGGTGAGGTGGAGGCGGCGGTGTCACGGGTCGCCGATCAGCCTATCCGGATACACTGCGCCGGGCGCACGGACCGGGGTGTCCACGCCCTGGAGCAGGTGATCCATTTCGACACCCAGGCCCAACGTCCTGATCGTTCCTGGATGCTGGGGACTAATGTCAACCTGCCCCCGGATGTGGCCGTGGTCTGGGCTAGGCCCGTAGATCCGGCCTTCCATGCCCGTTTCAGTGCCACCGCCCGTCATTACCGTTACCGCATCCTGTGTCGAGGTACCCGCTCGCCCCTGAATCGGGACCGGGCGGTCTGGCTGCACCAGGATTTGGATGTAGAAAGGATGCGGGCTGCGGCCTTGCCCCTGGTCGGTGAGCATGATTTCTCCAGCTTTCGCGCCCAAGGTTGCCAGGCCAAGAGCCCGGTGCGTCGCATCCACTATTGTGACTTGGACCAAGAGGGGGAACTCTTGGAACTGAGGATCGGCGCCAATGGTTTCCTGCACCACATGGTTCGCAACATCGCCGGCGTTCTGGTGGCCATTGGCCGGGGCGAGGCGGAGGTCGGTTGGATCGGTGATCTGCTGGCGATTCGTGACCGCACGCGGGGCGGGGTTACGGCACCACCCCAGGGTCTCTTTTTCGTCCGAGCCGATTACCCGGAGAGCTTCGATCTGCCCCAGCGCCCCTATGGCATCAGACTGGCCTTCCCTGATACCCTCCCATGAAATCCGGGTCGGGTCTAGCGATTTCCAGGGGACGAAAGCTTCCGCACTGGCAGTTCCCTAAGGCTCCCATCCCACCCCTACAGGCTTCTACCGGGCAAGCCGGGTTCCTGTTGGGATTAGGCGTCTTGGCCCGGAAGCTAATGCTCGTAGGGGTCTGCCCTCTACGTATCCAGCAACCTTCGGCCACTGTCGAAAATCATCAGAATCAGAATCAGAATCAAATTGCTAATTAGGCTTAGTCAAGTTGCGAACACGGGTTAAAATCTGCGGGCTCACCCGCGAGGTCGATGTGAGGGCGGCGGCGGAACTGGGTGCCGATGCCATAGGGCTGGTCTTTCATGCCCCGAGTCCCCGGGCGGTGGCAATCGACCAGGCCATTGCCCTGTGCGCCTGCCTGCCGCCGTTCGTCACGCGCGTCGGACTCTTCGTAGACGCTGAGCCCGAGCGGGTGCGGGCGACCCTGGAACAGGTCGCCCTTGATTTGTTGCAATTTCATGGTGAGGAGTCGCCTGCTTACTGCGCGGCCTTTAGGCGGCCCTGGATCAAGGCCATCCGCATGCGGCCCGGTGTGGATTTGAAGGGCCTGCGGGAAAGGTATGGCGCGGCGGCGGGCATGCTACTGGATACCTACGACCCGGCCAGGGCTGGCGGGACCGGCCAATGCTTCGACTGGGATCTTGTCCCGGCGGACTTGGCGCCACATATCGTGCTCGCCGGGGGCCTGGATCCGAGCAATGTGGCCCAGGCCATCCGCCATGTGCGGCCTTACGCGGTCGATGTGAGCGGTGGGGTCGAGGCGGGCAAGGGGTTAAAGGATCGCCACAAGATGGCGGCTTTCATGAAGGGTGTAAATGATGGCGACCGATCGCGCTGAGGCCTACCACTGGCCCGATGCCCAGGGGCATTTTGGGCCCTATGGTGGGCTTTTTGTCCCTGAGACCCTGATGCGGCCCCTGGGTGAACTGCGTCGGGCCTATGAATTTTATCTCCAGCAGCCGGAATTCCTTGCCGAACTGGACGCTGATCTTCGCGACTATGTGGGACGGCCCTCGCCCCTCTATCACGCCGAGCGCTGGAGCCGGGAATTGGGCGGGGCTCAAATATACCTCAAACGCGAGGATCTCAATCATACCGGCGCACACAAGGTCAACAACACGATTGGACAGGCCTTGCTCGCCAAGCGCATGGGCAAGACCCGCATCATCGCCGAGACCGGTGCCGGTCAGCATGGTGTGGCCAGCGCCACCGTGGCCGCGCGCCTGGGGCTGGAGTGCGTGGTATATATGGGTGAGATCGATGTTGCCCGCCAGGAGGCCAATGTCTATCGCATGCGTCTCCTGGGTGCCGAGGTGGTGTCCGTTCGATCCGGTTCCCGCACCCTCAAGGATGCCTTGAACGAGGCCATGCGTGACTGGGTCACCAACGTCGATAACACCTTCTATATCATCGGTACCGTCGCGGGACCTCATCCCTATCCGGCCATGGTGCGCGACTTTCAGGCCGTGATCGGGCGTGAGTCCCGTGCCCAGATCCTGGAGCGGACGGGCCGGTTGCCTGATGCCCTGGTGGCCTGTGTCGGGGGCGGCAGCAATGCCATTGGTCTCTTCTACCCCTTCATCGACGACCCGGAGGTGGCACTGATCGGCGTCGAGGCAGCAGGGGAGGGCATCCCGACTGGTCACCACGCGGCTCCCCTGTGCGCGGGACGCCCCGGGGTGTTGCATGGCAACCGCACCTATTTGATGGAGGACCCAGATGGCCAGATCATCGAGACCCACTCCATCTCCGCCGGCCTCGACTATCCCGGTGTGGGGCCGGAGCATGCCTGGCTCAAGGATAACGGCCGTGCCCAGTATGTTTCCATCACCGATAAGGAGGCCCTGGCCGCCTTCCATACCCTGACCCGTTCCGAGGGCATCATCCCCGCCCTGGAGTCCAGCCATGCCCTCGCCCAGGTCGTCAAACTGGCGCCGACGATGCGCAGGGACCAGATCATTCTCGTCAATCTTTCGGGCCGTGGCGACAAGGACATGCACACGGTTGCCGCCCTTGAGGGCCTCCAGATATGACCCGCATTGCCGCCCGTTTCACTGACCTCTCCAGCCGGGGCCGCACCGCCCTCATCCCCTTCGTCACGGCGGGTGACCCGGATCTGGCGACCACGGTGCCGTTGATGCATGCCATGGTTGCCGCCGGGGCTGATCTCATTGAATTGGGGGTGCCCTTTTCCGACCCCATGGCCGATGGCCCCGTGATCCAGCGCTCTAGCGAGCGGGCCCTGGCCCACCACACCCGGTTGCGGGATGTCCTCGACCTGGTGCGCCAATTCCGTACCCAGGACTCGGCTACTCCGGTCGTCCTCATGGGTTACCTCAATCCCGTCGAGAGCATGGGCTATACCGATTTTGCTGAGGGGGCCCGTGCGGCGGGCGTTGACGGCATTCTCATTGTCGATGCCCCTCCCGAGGAAAGTGGGGACCTGGTGAAGATCCTTAACCAGGCCGGCATCGACCTGGTTTATCTCCTTGCGCCTACCTCCGACGAGGATCGCATCCGCAAGATCGGCGCCGTAGCCAGTGGCTTCGTCTATTACGTCGCAGTCAAGGGTGTCACCGGGGCGGGTCATCTCGACCTGGAGGAGGTAGAGGCCAAGCTGGCGGAGATTCGCCGCCACATCAAACTCCCGGTGGGTGTCGGTTTCGGCATCAAGGACGCAGCAGCCGCGGGTCGGGTAGCGGGTATGGCGGATGCCGTCATTGTCGGAAGTGCCATCGTCGGTCGTATCGAGGCCCTGGTCATGCAGTCAGAGCAGATACCGGCGGTCATTGGTGAGTTCCTCGCCAGGTTGCGCGCCGCCATCGACGCTACAGACCAGGTCCGAGGCCTAAAGTAGTTGCAAGCGGAGATAGCGGTACCCATGAACTGGTTCGAGAAACTGATGCCCAGCCGCATCCGCACGGAGCCCAACAGCAAGCGAGCGGTGCCTGAAGGTATTTGGGCAAAATGTCCCGGTTGCTCCGCCGTCCTCTACCGGGCGGAACTGGAGCGTAACCTGGAGGTATGCCCCAAGTGTGGTCACCACAACCGTCTGAGTGCCCGGCGACGCCTAGACCATTTCCTCGATCCCGAGGGCCGAGAAGAGATAGGCGGGGAACTGGAGTCCCTGGACCCGTTAAAGTTCAAGGATCTCAAGCGGTACAAGGACCGCTTGATCCAGGCCCAAAAGGACACCAATGAGAAGGAGGCCCTGGTAGTCATGCGCGGCCGGCTCCGGGGCCTGGAGCTCATCGCCGCTGCTTTTGAATTCGATTTTATGGGCGGTTCCATGGGCTCGGTGGTTGGCGAGCGCTTTATCCGTGGGGTGGACGCGGCACTGGCCAACAGCGTGGCCCTGGTCTGTTTTGCAGCCAGTGGCGGTGCCCGCATGCAAGAATCGCTCTTCTCCCTGATGCAGATGGCCAAGACCAGTGCCGCCATAGGGCGCCTGCGGCAGCGGGGCCTGCCCTTTATCTCCGTTATGACGGACCCAACCATGGGTGGCGTCTCCGCCAGCCTGGCGATGCTGGGAGACATCAATATCGCTGAACCCAATGCCCTCATTGGCTTTGCCGGACCTCGCGTCATCGAGCAGACAGTGCGCGAAACCTTGCCGGAGGGCTTTCAGCGCAGCGAGTTTCTCCTCGAACATGGCGCCTTGGACATGATCCTTACACGCCGGGAGATGCGGGACCGCATCGCCAGTCTGATCGCCACCCTCACCCATCGTGAGCCTGTGGTGAGCGGTTAGCTTGCCTCCTGAGAATCTTCAGGATTGGCTGACCTGGCAGGAAGGCCTGCACCCGGCCGCCATTGCCTTGGGTCTTGACCGGGTCGGACGCGTCTGGGAGAACCTGGGCCCCAGCGTCTTGCCATTCCCAGTGATTACGGTAGCAGGGACCAATGGCAAAGGCTCCACGGTTGCCATGCTGGAGGCCATCTATGGAGCCGCCGGCTATCGGACCGCGGCCTATACCTCGCCTCACCTGCTCCGTTACAACGAGCGTTTTCGCCTCGACGGTCAGGAGGTTCAGGATCAGGATCTGTGCGCCGCCTTCTCCCGCGTCGAGGCGGCCCGGGGTACGGTATCCCTGACCTATTTCGAATTTGGCACCCTGGCCGCCCTGGATATCTTCCTGCGTGCCCGTCCGGATCTGGTTATCCTGGAGGTTGGCCTGGGTGGCCGGCTGGACGCGGTCAACCTTTTCGACGCCGATCTGGCCATCATTACCAGCATTGGCCATGATCACACGGCCTGGCTGGGGGAGACCCTGGAAGAAATAGCCCTGGAAAAGGCCGGAATACTGCGTCCGGGGCGCCCGGCCTTGTTCGGACACCGTCAGCCGCTGCCGGTGCTCCTTGCCAGGGCCAAGGAACTGGGCTGTCCGGCCCTTGCCCTCGGCCGGGATTTCGATTGGATCCAAGAAGCGCCGGGCTGGCGCTGGACGGGACCTGACCTGTCCCAACTGAATCTGGCCACCCCGACCCTGCGGGGCGCAATCCAGTGCGATAACGCCGCGACTGTCATCATGGCCACCCGCCTCTTAGGCGATCGATTACCGGTTGCCGTGGCTCATCTGCGTCAGGGTTTGCAACGGGCTCGACTGCCTGGTCGGTTTCAGGTAGTGCCTGGACAGCCGACCTGGATTCTTGACGTTGCCCACAACGGCCCAGCAGCCCGGGCCTTGGCCGCTAATCTTACCAGCTTCCCTTGCCAGGGCCGCCGCTATGCCGTCCTAGGTCTACTGGCGGACAAGGATCCGGAGGCCGTGGCCGGCCCCCTCCTGGACTGGGCGGATTACTGGTATCTGGGTGCCGCGGCTAGCCCCCGGGCACTGCCGGCAGCCGCATTGAAGGCCGCCCTCGAGGCCCTGGGCTCACGGAGGGGACAGACCTTGCATCTCAATGACTATGAAGGGATAGATGAAGCCATCATCGGTGCGGGCGCCCGCGCCTTTGCCGGGGATTGCATCCTGGCCTTTGGTTCCTTCACGACGGTGGAGGCGGTGTTGCGGGGGATGTCGGGGATCAGTGCCTCCTGCGCCTAGTACCCTGATTCGTGCTTTGGCACGTCAGGAACACCTTAGCGGCCACGGCTATTGCTATAATCTTCCCATTGGGTTGGCCGAGGTCCGAATCTCGTGCCCTAACATTCGCGGTGTCTGACAGAGGGGCCAAGGAGCCCCAGGGAGAAGGCGATGGAGGAAGGGTCCAAGCGACGTTTGATCGGGGCCACGGTTGTTGTGGTCCTGCTCGTTATCTTCGTGCCCATGGTGATTGATAAGGATCGCAAGCCTCCGGCGCCACCGCCCCTATCGGAGGCGGCACCTAAGGATCAACCCCGGCCCGAAATGGACGCCGAGTTTCGGCAGCCCGGTAACCAGTCTGCCTTGGCGACCATTACTGAATTGCCGCCTCCCGATCTTCTGACCCCCTCCGAGCGTGGTTTGGCGGGCACGGGTAATCCCTCCCGGGTAGATATGCCGGTGACGAAGCCAGTCCCAACTAAGCCGTCCGAAGGCCTTAAGATCAAGGAAGCCGCCAAGCCTCTGACCAAGGAGGTCCCCAAAGAGGGCTCTAAAGAGACCAAGAAGGAGGTCTCCAGCGACGTAGCCAAGGATAAGCAAGCGCCAAAACCCGCAGATTCCGGCCCCAAGAAGACGGGGACGGGCTGGGTATTTCAGGTAGCCAGCCTCACGGAGCGTGCCAAGGCCGATGAGATGGCGGGGAATCTCAAATCTAAAGGTTTCCCTGCCTTTGTAGAGGCCGCGGAGGTCAACGGCAAAACTTACTTTCGTGTTAGGGTTGGGCCAAGGCAGGAGCGTAAGGATATTGATACCCTGGCTGCTGCCGTGCGCGACAAGACTGGCCAGTCCGGGCAGGTACAGCGTTACTAGGCCTGGATAGCCAGGGTGACGCCTTCATGCCAGCGCTAACCTTCCGATGAACCTCCACTGGGTTGATACCAGTATCCTTTGTCTCATCGCCCTCTCGTCCTTGATCGGCCTGGGGCGGGGTGTGGTGCGGGAACTATTGTCGCTGGTGATCTGGTCCTTGGCCCTGTTGTTGGCCTGGCGCCTTTACCCGCTGCTGGAACCGGAACTCGCCCCCTGGCTTTCCGGGACCACCAGCCGTGCGGCTGCGGCCTATCTTCTCACCGTCATGGGGTTGGTAACGGTGGGAGGGCTGGTAGGTTATATTCTGACCTCCCTGGTGGAGTTGGCGGGCCTGAGTGGTACGAGCCGGTTGTTTGGTGCCCTGTTTGGTCTGGTTCGGGGCGTCCTGATCGTTACTATGCTGGCGTTTCTCGGGGCTCTGACGCCTCTACCAGAGCAACAAGCCTGGCAGGACTCAGTCCTGATTGGACGTTTTCAGGTCCTTGCCGAGCGGGTTTTGGTCGAGGTGCCGCCCCAGGTGGCAGAGCGCGTCCGGACCCTGCTCGCGCAGCAGAAAAGCCATTAGATTTTGATCGGTTGTGCCTGTGGTCATGACATGGCCCAGGTGTGGTCGGAACATTTCGAGCCGCTTGCATCCCTACCCTTTACGCTCGGGGTGTCATTGGGTAAGGTGCGGTTCCCGCGGCCTTTGGCGCCCTGTCGCCCCAACCACGAGGTGGTTCATGTGCGGTATCGTCGGTATTGTTGGTAAGGGTCCTGTCAACCAGTCCTTGTACGATGCCCTGCTGGTTCTCCAGCATCGGGGCCAAGATGCTGCAGGTATCGTCACCTGCGAGGCCGAAAGGCTCCACTTGCGCAAGGATCTGGGTCTGGCGCGGGATGTCTTCCAAACCCGCCACATGATTCAGTTGCGGGGCAATATGGGTTTGGGCCATGTCCGCTATCCCACTGCCGGTGCCTCCTGCTCGGCCGAGGCCCAGCCCTTCTATGTCAATTCGCCCTATGGGATCGTTCTGGCCCATAACGGTAATCTGACCAACGCTCACGCCCTGAAACATGACCTCTTCGCGGAGGATTTGCGCCACATCAATACCGAGTCGGATTCGGAAATCCTCCTCAACGTCCTGGCTCATGAGTTACAGATCGAGGGCAAACTCCGGATTGATGAGGAGGATGTCTTCCGCGCCATCGCCCGAGTCCACCAGCGTTGCCGTGGTGGCTACGCGGCGGTGGCCATGATCCCCGGCTTTGGCATATTCGGCTTCCGCGATCCCCATGGCATCCGCCCTGTCGTCTATGGCAAGCGTGAGACGACCCAGGGCGACGAGTACATGATCGCCTCGGAGAGCGTGGCTCTGGATACCCTCGGCTTTAAGCTGATTGCGGATATAGCCCCGGGTGAGGCTGTCTTCATCGACGTCGATGGGTATCTGCATAAGCGCCAATGCGCCCCTCGACCAGTACTTTCACCCTGCATCTTCGAGTTCGTCTATTTCGCCCGGCCAGACTCCTTTATTGACAATATCTCCGTCCATAAGGCCCGTTCGCGCATGGGACGAAGGTTAGCGGCCAAGATCCGGCGGGAGTGGGGGGATCATGACATTGACGTCGTCATCCCCATCCCGGACACCAGCCGGACGGCAGCCCTCCAACTCGCCCAGGCCCTGGAGGTGAGTTACGCGGAAGGTTTCATCAAGAACCGCTATATTGGGCGAACATTCATCATGCCTGGGCAACAGGTGCGCAAAAAATCCGTGCGCCAAAAACTCAATGCCATCGATCTGGAATTTAGAAACAAGAATGTCCTGCTGGTGGACGATTCCATTGTGCGGGGCACCACATCCCGGCAGATCATCCAGATGGCCCGGGAGGCCGGCGCCCGCCAGGTGTATTTTGCCTCCGCCTCGCCGCCGGTGCGCTATCCCAACGTCTATGGGATCGACATGCCCTCCGCCAGCGAGTTGGTCGCTCATGGTCGTACCGAGGAGGAGATTCGCCAGGTCCTGGGTGCCGACCGCCTCATCTTTCAGGATTTGGAGGACCTGATTGAGGCCGTCCAGAAAAAGGGGAAGAGCGACGTGGATCGCTTTGATACTTCCGTCTTCGATAGTGACTATGTCACGGGCGATGTGACCGAGGCCTATCTCCGGCAACTGGATGCCCTGCGCAACGATGCCGCCCAGGAAAGCCGAAGGGATTTTGGCGAGTCCATCATCGAGCTTTACAACAATGCCTGAGTTACATCTTTTGGAGACGGCAGGTTTCGCGACCCGGGCGATCCGCACCGGCCAGCACCGCACGGCAGAGGGAGAACACAGCGAGCCCATCTTCGCTACCTCCAGCTATGTCTTCGCCAATGCCGCCGAGGCGGCGGCGCGTTTCGCCGGGGATGTACCGGGCAACATTTACTCTCGTTTCACCAATCCCACGGTAAGGGCCTTCGAGGAACGTCTTGCGGTTTTGGAAGGCGGAGAGGCCTGTGTCGCTACCGCCTCGGGCATGGCTGCAATACTCGCCACCTGTCTGGGACTGCTCAAAGCCGGTGACCACATCCTGTCCTCTCGCGCCATCTTTGGCAGTACAACGGTCCTGTTCAACAAGTACCTGTCCCGATTTGGGGTTGCGATCAGCTATGTGGACCTTCCCGATCTAGACGCATGGGCTGCCGCCATCAGAGCCAACACCCGGCTGTTGTTTCTGGAAACTCCCTCCAACCCCCTGACGGAGATGGCCGACATCCGCGCCCTGGCGGATCTGGCCCATGCCCATGGCTGCCTGCTGGCGGTGGACAACTGCTTCTGCACTCCCGCCCTGCAAAGGCCGCTTGGCTTGGGTGCCGATCTGGTCATCCACTCGGCTACCAAGTACCTGGATGGTCAGGGTCGTTGCTTGGGTGGGGCCGTTGTCGGGGACGCCCGTCTGGTGGGTGAGGATGTCTATGGGGTCATCCGCACCGCCGGGCCCAGTATGAGCCCCTTCAATGCCTGGGTGTTCCTTAAAGGCCTGGAGACCCTGGAGTTGCGGATGCTGGCCCATGCTCAAACGGCCCAGGCCCTGGCCGAGTGGCTAGTCCGACACCCAGCCGTCGAGCGCGTTCACTATCCTGGTCTGCCCTCCCATCCTCAACACCACCTGGTAGGCAGCCAGCAGCGCACTGGTGGCGGCATTGTTGCCTTCGAGGTACGTGGTGGACGGGAGGCAGCGTGGCGGGTCATCGACGCCACTCGCTTCCTCTCCATCACCGCTAACCTGGGTGACACCAAGTCCACTATCACCCATCCCGCGACTACCACCCACGGCCGCCTGAGCGAGGAGGAACGTGCCAGCGCCGGAATCCACGAGGGCCTGATCCGCGTCGCCGTCGGTTTGGAAGATGAGGCCGATATCACCGCCGATCTGGCCCTGGGCCTGGATCGGAACAGGGAATACTGTAGTTCCGAATCGGCGTGGTCACGACCTTAACCCCAGCGGGTTCCTCCAGATTGTCTAGAGTGTGCCGGATCGCATCTCAACTGACCATGGCCTGCATCCTAACAGCTAGGGCGTGGGGGCTGGTCAGTTGGAGGGGACAGTTGGCCATCCAGGTGTCGAAGAGGCCGCTGACGTGGAGGTATGAGATGAAGAAGTACAACTGGCCTAGGGGCGTGACTGCCGGCTAGGAGTTCCATTCGACATGAATCTGGCCCCGGAAGGTATCGATGACGATGGGCTAAAAAACGTCACCCATGCCCTTGGTTGGGTTCAACCTTCGAGTGAGGGTTCAGGGCGTGCCTGGGTGATTTATTTGATTTCTATATCAAGGATTCAATCCCCCGCCTTTTAGGCGGGCAGATTTCATCTGCAGCCCTTGGAGAGGTGGGCATGATAGTCCACTCAACGAGGGAGACGGGATGGACTGTTGGTACGGCAGTCACAGGGTCTTCAAGTTCGAATACCGCTTTGTCTGGGTGACCAAGTATCGCCACACGGTGCTGACGGGGGATGAGGGAGAGCGGGTGCGCGAGCGGTCCGGCAGATCTGCGCTGCGTTCGAGATCCGGATTCTGAAGGGGGTAGTGAGCAAGTACCCTGTGCACACTCTGGTCTCGGCGCCACCCGAGCTGGCTCCGAGCGAGATCATGAGGCGGATCAAAGGGCGCCCGGCAAGCAAGCTGTTCGAATCATTTCCCGCGCTGAAGAAGCGCTACTGGGGAAGGCATTTTTGGGTGCGCGGGTACATCTG
>CAZFZB010000027.1:0-29201 GCA_964523415.1 uncultured Chromatiaceae bacterium
TGTAGCCGCGGCGGTATTCGAACTTGTCCACCGCCTTCATGAGTCCGATGTTGCCCTCCTGGATCAGGTCCAGGAATTGCAGCCCGCGGTTAGTATATTTCTTGGCGATGGAGATCACGAGGCGCAGGTTGGCCTCCACCATCTCCTTCTTGGCCCGGCGGGCCTTGGCCTCGCCGATAGACATCTTGCGATTGACTTCCTTTATCTCGCTGATAGTGAGGTAGTTCTCGCGCTCAACGTCCTGGAGGCGGCGCTGGGCGCGGCGGATGTCCTGGGCGTGGCTGGAGAGGGCGGAGGCGTAAGGCTCGCCACTGACGATCTGTCCCCCAAGCCAATCGGGATTGGTTTCGTTATCTGGAAAGGAATTGATAAAGGTTTTGCGAGGCATGCCGGAGGCATCCACGGCCAGGCCCATGATGAAACGCTCCTGGGTACGGATGCGCTCGATGGTCACCCGCAGGGTCTCGGCCAGATCAAGGAAGATGTTGGCGACTAGCTTGAATTGGAGGAAGACCTCGGAAACCTCTTCCATGGCCTGGCGGGTTCGATCGTCAAGGCGTCCGTATTGCTCCAGGCAGTCCTTGAGGTGGAGGTAGCGATCTCGCATCAACTGGACGCGGCGAGCCGCCTCCTCAGGGTCCGGTCCCGTATCCGCGGCGGCTACTTCTTCAGCGTCTTCATCCTGGTGTTCGTCGACTGCCTCGGGGTGCTCGTCCTCGACATGGATTTCTTCCATGGCGTTGGCTGTCTGAACTGTCTGGACGGCGGCGAGGATCGGCTCCTCGCAGTCGGCGAAACCCGAGATGGCGTCCGTTAGGCGCATCTCATCCCTGCCGACGCGGTCAAAAATTTCCAGCAGCCGCTCGATGCTGCGGGGGTACATGGAGAGGGCCTCGAGAACCTGATTCAGCCCCTCCTCGATGCGTTTGGCAATCTTGAGCTCCCCCTCTCGGGTGAGGAGTTCCACAGTGCCCATCTCGCGCATGTACATCCGCACCGGGTCGGTGGTACGACCGAACTCGGAATCGACGCTGGCGAGCGCCGCTGCCGCAGCCTCCGCGGCGTCATCGTCCGAGACTGCCGAATCGCTCAGAGTCGAGTCGAGTTCAGCTGGGGCGGTCTCATGGACCTCAATCCCCATGTCATTGATCATGCGAACGATGTCTTCGATCTGCTCGGGCTCGACGATGCCCTCCGGCAGATGATCGTTGACCTCGGAGTAAGTCAGGTAGCCCTGTTCCTTGCCTCTCGTTATCAGTTGCTTCAGCTGTGATTGTTGCTGTTGCTGTTGATCCATGCGTGGCACCCTGGGTTTTTTATGGGGGAGGCAAAAGAGTTGGGTCGCGTAGGCGTTGCCAAAAGGCAGCCGCGAATTCTAACAGATTTTTGTCTCTCTCAACATCAAAATCTCATAGATATGGCGAAGAGACGGGCAATCTTGCCAGAGGTGGCGTTGAGCCTGCTTCCAATGCACATAAAGTAGACGGTCAGAGCGATTTTCCAAGTTTTTTGGTGAAATCGATTCCCAGGCAAGGCGTCGCCCACTCTTGTAGGGTGTGTCGGACGCAGGCGAAGGTCGAGCCAGGCCTAATAGGGCCTTGGCAATTAGCCCTGCTGTGGCTGAATCGCACGGCGCAAGGTAGCCTTCTCCTCCTCTGTCCATTCGGCAGGGCTGGTGCGATTGAAAAGGTTGCCGCTACGGGTAGCGAGGGCTTCTTGGTTGAGTCGCTGGATGGCTCCGGTGAACTCTGGTTCCAAGCCCTCGGTTGGGATATGGGCCAGCAGACGGGGGTCCGACAGTTGGATCAGGATCTGAAACCCCTCTTGGTCCCGCCAGTGCTCAAGCAGGGAGGCGCTGTTGAGACTCGGTTGGGAGGTGAGGGTGGCTATGAGTCCCTCCAGCAAGCGAATGCCTGGGTTGTCCAGTTGGCGCCAATCCTGGCCGATGTCTGGCAGGTTGAGGACAAGTGTCGGGTGTTGTACCAGCAAGGCGATAGCGAGGCGGAGCGGGGAAGTAGCAGGATGGTGCGCTGATCCATAGCCCGTCCGTTGGCGGCTGAAAGGGCCAGTGCCGGATGGGGATCGAGCAGGGTCTGTAATCAGGCGAGGCAGGGGGACGCCGACGAGGCGGGTGAGGCGATCTCGCAGCAGGTCGCGGAACAGGCCCTGAGGAAGACGCGCCAGCAAGGGTGTGGCGAGGGAGCCCAGGCGGGCGCGGCCGTCCAGGTTAGTGAGGTCAATACCCTGGGATAGGTGCTCGAAGAGAAAATCGGAAAGGGGCTTGGCTTGGCGAATGCGCTCTTCAAAGGATTCACGACCTTCCTTGCGCACCAGGGTATCCGGATCCTCTCCTTCGGGCAGAAAAAGGAAACGAATCTCTTGCTGACCGCTGGCCTGGGGTAGGCAGGTTTCAAGTGCCTTCCAGGCAGCCTCGCGGCCGGCAGGGTCGCCGTCGAAACAAAAGACGAGTTCCGGCGCCTGGGGGAGGAGTAGACGCAGGTGATCCGGGGTCGTGGCGGTACCCAAGGTAGCCACGGCATAATCGATGCCGAATTGGGCCAGGGCAATGACGTCCAAATAGCCTTCCACTACCAGCAGGCGCTCGGGCTGGCGGTGTGCCTTGAGGGCCTCATGCAAGCCATAGAGTTCCCGTCCCTTGTGGAAAATGGGTGTCTCGGGAGAGTTCAAGTATTTGGGCTTGCCGTCACCCAAGATGCGGCCACCCAGGCCTATGACCCGGCCCCGGCGGTCACGAATGGGGAAAAGAATCCTGTCGCGAAAGCGATCGTAGATCTTACCATCCTGAGCAATGACCAAACCGGCCTGGAGCAGATAGTCACGTTCGGGTTTGGAGCGACCAAGGCGGTCGAGGAGGAAATTCCAACCTGGGGGGGCATAGCCTATGCCGTAGGCAGCAGCAATCTGGCCGCTTAGCCCCCGTTCTTTCAGGTAGTCAACCGCCCGTCCGGCCTGGGGGTGCTGACAGAGTTGTTGCTGGTAAATTAGGGCGGCTTGGGCCATGACGGCATAAAGGGGCCGGGTATTGGGGCCCTTATGGATCGGTGCGCCCTCATCCGTGGGAATTTCCAGCCCAGCGATGCGCGCCAACTCCTCTACGGCCTCTGGGAATTTCAGGTTGTTGTATTCAACAAAGAAATCTATGGCGTTGCCGTGTGCTCCACAGCCAAAACAGTGGTAAGTCTGTCGCGAGGGTGAAACCGTGAAGGAAGGGGTCTTTTCTTCATGGAAGGGACAACAGGCTGAGAACAGGCTACCGGAGCGCTTCAGGGGTACCTGGCGATTGATGACATCGACGATATCAACCCGAGCAAGCAGGTTGTTTTTGAAGCTGGGGGTTATTTTGCCAGCCATCGGCATCAGCGGGCGTAAGGAAAGGGCCTGCCACCGGATGGGTAGGTTTCGGCTTCAGGGGCTCAGCCGTTGCTTGACCTGAGCGCTGATGATGCCGATGTCGGCCCGGCCTTGGACTTGGGGCTTGAGTAGGGCCATGACCTTGCCCATTTCCTTCATGGATGCAGCTCCCGAAGCGGCTACGGCTGCATCGATCAAGGCGGAGATTTCATCCTCACTCAGGGCGTTGGGCAAGTATTCCTGGCAGACGCCTATCTCGTAGCGTTCCTGCTCAGCGAGATCCTCGCGCTTGGCAACCTCGTACTGGGCGATGGAGTCGCGGCGCTGCTTAAGCATTTTGTCCAGCACCGCGAGGACCTGGGTGTCGTCCAGTTCGATCCGTTCGTCAACCTCTCGCTGCTTGATAGCGGCGTTGATGAGACGTATGACGCCCAATCGTCGCTTCTCTCCCGCTTTCATGGCGGTCTTCATGTCTTCGACGAGCCGCTGCTTGAGCATGATTCTGACTTAATGACTAGAAACGGGTTTGGACTTGCTTGAGGGGTCTAGGAGAATTGGCTTAGAAGGTGCGTTCCCAACGGCGGGTTTCACGTTGCAGCTTCTTATGGTGGCGCTTGACCGCAGCGGCCTTACGACGCTTTCGCTCTGAGGTGGGTTTCTCGTAAAACTCACGGCGTCGTACCTCGGCCAGGACGCCGGCCTTCTCGCAAGAGCGTTTGAAGCGGCGCATGGCAACTTCAAAGGGTTCATTTTCCTTGACGCGGACGCTGGGCATAAAGCATTTTTCCTTTTGTTTTTGGTTGGGGCCCACAGGAGCCATACATGGGATTTGGAAAGACGTAAGATTTTAACTGATTCAATCGGGGACTTGCAAAACCCATTCTCGCCCTGGAGCCAAAAGGCCTTACCATGATGCCTCTCCAAGCTTCCGGGCGACCGCTGACAGCCATGCGCGTATTGGGCATCGAAACATCTTGCGACGAAACTGGTGTTGCCGTATATGAAGGCGGTCACGGCATGCTGGCTCATGCCGTCTATAGCCAGATCGAGATTCATGCCCGCTATGGTGGTGTGGTGCCCGAACTGGCCTCGCGCGACCATGTGCGTAAAACCCTGCCCATGATCAGTCAGGTCCTCGATGAGGCGGCTCTGGCCAAGGCGGATATCGACGGCGTTGCCTTTACCGCCGGTCCCGGATTGATCGGGGCCCTCATGGTAGGTGCCGCCCTCGGGCGGAGCCTGGCCTGGGCCTGGGATGTGCCGGCGATTGGGGTGCATCACATGGAGGGCCATCTGCTCGCCCCCTTGTTGGAAGAGCCCGCACCCGAGTTTCCCTTCGTCGCCTTGCTGGTCTCCGGGGGTCACACCCAGTTGGTGGGGGTGGCAGGTATAGGACGCTACCAACTCTTGGGGGAATCCTTGGATGATGCTGCGGGCGAGGCATTCGACAAGACCGCCAAGGTTCTGGGGTTACCCTATCCTGGAGGACCGGCCCTGGCGGCATTGGCCGAGCAGGGGGATCCGGGACGGTATCGCTTTCCCCGACCCATGACCGACCGGCCCGGGCTGGATTTTAGCTTTAGCGGGCTCAAGACTTACGCCCTCAATACCTGGCGCGAGGAACTCTCGTCGCGCCCCGACTTTGAGCAGGCTCGGGCAGATATCGCCCGCGCCTTCGAGGAGGCGGTCGTGGATACCCTGGCAATCAAGTGTCGGCGGGCAGTGCGTCAGACCGGCTTTCCCCGTCTGGTTCTGGCAGGGGGTGTCAGCGCAAACCGGCGGTTGCGCGCCACCATGGATACGGCCTTGTCTAGAGAAGGGGCACGGGCCTTCTATCCCCGTCCCGCCTTTTGTACGGACAATGGGGCCATGATCGCCTTCGCGGGATGGCATCGGCTCCGGGCGGGACAAACCGAACCTTTGTCCTTCGCGCCCCGGGCACGCTGGGACATGGCGGGATTGCCCCCGATTTGAGGCTGACAGGGGTGAGGAAGAGGTATTGAAAATGCTGTATGGGGTCGAGAGTAGGGATAGGGCCTTTGATCCTATCCGTTGTCCTCGGCGCCGATCCGGTCCTCTGCCCCCGAGAGCAAGTTTTGAATATTGCTCCTGTGACGCCAGAAGAGGATGAGACTGATCAGGCTTTGCATGGCGATCAGCCAGGGGTCGTCCCAGAAGGCCCAGAGTATGAAAGGGGCGAAGGCCATAGAGATGAGGGCGGAAAGCGAGGAGATTTTCAACACCTTGGCGACGAACAACCAAATGGCAGCCACACTTAGGCCTACTGGCCAGTAGAGCCCGAACTGCACGCCGAGGGCGGTGGCGACCCCTTTACCTCCCCGAAAACCGAAAAATATAGGATAGAGGTGGCCGAGGAAGGCGGCGAGTCCCGTTGCAGCCAAAGCTGCGGGGTCAAGACCCAGGGCATGGGCTATCAGCAAGGGGATCAGGCCTTTAAGGCTGTCACCCAGCAGTGTGATGGCGGCGGCCTTCTTGCCGCCGATTCTCAGGACATTGGTGGCACCAGGGTTGTTCGAACCCTGGGTACGTGGGTCCGGTAAACCCATCACGCGGCAGACAAGGATGGCGCTGGAGACTGAACCCAACAAGTAGGCGATGAGGATGGCGGATAGAGCGATCAACATGGCCCCATTGGAAACCCAATTGGCAAAAGGGTCAAGCCATTGCCAATAGCCCTTGAATTTCCTGAGCTGGTTTTGCTGACTTTCAAGCGGCAGAAACGTGGATCATACCCCGATGCCCGCCCAGGACTTGTGCAACCCATGCCCCTCAATTCTCGCGAATAACTATGATGTTACGCCCCCTACCTTCCAACGATTCTTTGCCCTATGCCCTCTATACCGCTGCGCAAGTGCGTGCCCTCGATCAGGCGGCTATAGCCTGCGGTGTGCCCGGTAGCACTTTGATGGCAAGGGCGGGGGAAGCCGCATTCAAGTTGCTCCGCCGCCGATGGCCGGAGGCACGGCGAATCACCCTGCTCTGCGGGGTAGGGAATAATGGCGGTGATGGCTATGTGCTTGCCCGTCATGCCCGTGCGGCTGGCCTGGATGTAACTCTGTTGCAACTCGGCGATGTCACCCGGTTGGGGGCGGACGCCGGGGCAATGCTGGAGGTCTGGCTTGGGATGGGTGGCAGGCTGGAACCCTTTCAGGAATTGCCCAGGGCCTCGGACGTTATCGTTGACGCTCTTCTCGGCATTGGTCTCGAACGGCCGGTCGAAGGAGAGTGGGCACGGGTGGTACAGGCGATTAATGATCAGCGCGCTCCGGTACTCGCTATCGACATCCCCACTGGTCTCCATGCCGATATGGGTCGGGTACTGGGCTCGGCGATCCGGGCCACAGCCACCCTCTCCTTTATCGGCCTCAAGCAAGGGCTCTTTACCGGCGCTGGCCCCGATTGCTGTGGGGACATCTATTTCGATGGCCTGGGGGTACCGGCGGTCATCTATGCTCGCGAAATCCTGTCCGCGCGGCGGTTAGATTGGTTCAAAGTCTCCGACCGCTTGGAACCGAGGCGCCGCGATGCCAATAAGGGCGATTTTGGCCATGTCCTGGTAGTGGGGGGTGCACCAGGCTTTAGTGGCGCGGCCCGGCTGGCGGGGGAGGGGGCGTTAAGGGCGGGTGCGGGGCTGGTGTCGGTGGCGACCCATCCGGTCCATGCGGCCCATCTCAACATGGGCCGTCCAGAACTCATGGTCCGAGGTATGGTGGATGCCACGGATTTGACGCCCTTGCTAGAGCGGGCCAAGGTGGTGGCTATTGGCCCCGGTCTCGGTCAGGACCCCTGGGGTCTAGGCCTCATCGAACGGGTTCTGGTGGAGGGCAAGCCCCTGGTGGTGGATGCAGATGCCTTGAACTGGCTGGCCAAGGCGCGGATCCATCGCGACGATTGGGTATTGACACCCCATCCCGGCGAGGCCGCACGGCTACTGGGCTGCAGCACGCGCGAGGTCCAAGAGGATCGCTTCACCGCCCTCCGTCATATGAGAGACCTGTACGGTGGCACTATTGTCCTCAAAGGGGCTGGGACCCTGATCCTAGGCCCCTCGGGAAGCCCCCCGGGGGTTTGTTCCCAAGGTAATCCAGGCCTGGCCTCCGGAGGGACCGGTGATGTCCTGACGGGGATGGTTGCCTCCTTGCTGGGGAGGGGCCTCAATCCCGAGGACGCAGCGATGGCTGCGGTATGCCTGCATGCAGCGGCTGGGGATAGGGCGGCGGCCGATGGTGGGGAACATGGGCTGTTGGCATCTGACCTGATCGCAGCTATCCGTCCAACCCTCAATGCGTTGGTAATTAGGCCATGAAGCTCGAAATTCAGGGGGAAGCGTCCCAGGAGGCCTTGGGTGGAAGATTGGCCAGCCAGCTTTACCCCCCCATGGTTGTCTATTTGGAGGGGGACCTGGGAACAGGCAAGACCACCCTCACCCGTGGCGTCCTGCGCGGGCTTGGCCATTCCGGCTCCGTTCGCAGCCCGACTTACACCTTGCTGGAGCCCTATGACCTGGGCTTTTTGCATTTCTACCATCTCGACTTGTATCGGCTGGGAGATCCTGAGGAGTTGGAATACTTGGGGTTACGTGATCTTCTGGGTTTGGATAGCGTCCTGTTTGTCGAATGGCCGCATAAGGGTGGCAGTGGCCTGCCACCATCGGATCTGGAAATTCGACTCGAATATGAGGGTTCTGGGCGCAGCCTGGACCTGGTTCCCTTTAGCCCTGCAGGGCAGGAACTGGTTAGGGCCTTGGCCACAACAGAGGGACTGAGTAGGTAGCGACGTACCCCAACAGCTGCATGTCGTGCTGGGTTGGTTGGCAAGGGTGCTGGTGCTATCTTAAGAAAGGAATTCCATCCTCGGTAATACTAATTTTTTACATGTGATGTCGAGACTAATCGCCCTTTTATTATTTCTTTTCCCCTGGCTTGCCTTGGCCACTCCGGTGGATATCCGGGGAGCGAGGCTTTGGATCGCGCCCGACCAAACGCAGTTGGTGATCGACGCAGATGGTTCCATTGAGCACAAGATATTCCCGGTCTCGGCTCCGGATCGGCTCATTATCGATATCCCCGAGGGTAGGGTGACTGGTAAGTTGCCCCTGGCGGACCCGTCGGACCGGTTGGTGAAAGGGGTGCGCAGTGGCGTACTTCCCAATGGCCAACTGCGTATCGTCATAGACCTCAAGCAGGGGGTGCGTGCCAAGAGCTTTGTCCTGGAGCCGAACGAGCGATATGGGCATCGGCTGGTGGTGGATTTGACGCCAAAGGCGAGTTCCCGCCCGACGGATGGGTCCGCATCGGCGCCAAACGCCAAGTCTGCCAGTAAGGGTCTGCGCGATCTCGTTATCGCCATCGACCCCGGGCATGGTGGCGAGGATCCCGGGGCCATTGGCGTCAACGGTACCAATGAGAAGGATATAACCCTGTCCATTGCCCGTAAGTTGGCGAACCTGATTGATCGGGAGACCGGAATGCGTGCCCAGTTGGTTCGCGATGGCGATTACTATCTGGGCCTTGACAAGAGAATCGAACTGGCGCGCCATTATGACGCCGATCTCCTGATCTCCATCCATGCCGATGCCAATCAACAGGGTCAGGATGCGGCCGGCTCCTCGGTATTTGTGCTCTCAAAGGACGGGGCTACCAGTAATCAGGCTAAGTGGCTCGCGGACAAGGAGAATAATGCAGACCGCATCGGCGGCATCAATACGGGGGACAAGGGACCAGATTTATCCAAGATTCTTTTGGAGATGGCCCGGAAAGGGACCATGGAATTTAGTGACCTGGCCGCTCAAGAGGTGTTGAACAATCTAGGTCAGGTCGGAGCGGTGCATCACGGCAATGTGCAAAAGGCTGGGTTTGCCGTGCTAAAGGCTCCGGATATTCCTTCCCTGTTAGTAGAAACGGCATTCATTACCAACCCGGAAGAAGAGAAATTGTTGAATAGCGCGGACTATCAGGCCAAACTCGCGGGTGCCATCATGGCAGGAATCAAGGGGTACTTTGTTAACCACCCTCCACCGGGCACACGCTGGGCAAGTAAGGGCGGACGTCGCCAACATGTAATTGGCAAGGGGGACACCCTTGGACGGATCGCTAAGCAATACGCCGTGAGTGTCTCCTCCCTGCGCAGCCTTAACCAGTTGGAGGGTGGCAGCCTGCGCGTTGGCCAGGTGCTGATCATCCCGGAGAGTTGATCAATGGCTGTAGTGGCCTTGCCACCTTGGTCAAGGGAGCAAGGGTTCAGGCCGGAATGGATGCGCTCAGGTGTGGTTGCAAGGCCAGCAGCAGGGCCCGATGCAATTTGAGATTACCACCTACGATGTTTCCGGTCTGAAAATGGCGGTCACTACCGGCCAGATCGGTGACGGTACCACCCCCCTCGGTTATCAGTAGTGCCCCCGCTGCCATGTCCCATTCCCTCAAGCCCAGTTCCCAGAAACCATCGGTGCGCCCGCAGGCTACATAGGCAAGATCCAAGGCTGCCGAACCAGGGCGTCGCAGGCCGGCGGTGTTCATGATCAGGGTGCGGAACATGGCCAGATAGGTGTCCAATTGGCGCTGATCACGGTAGGGGAAGCCAGTGCCTATCAGGGCACCTTCCAGTCCGGAACGGTTGGCGACACGGATGCGTCGATCATTGAGCTGGGCCCCACCCCCCCGTTCAGCCGTGAACATCTCCTCCCGCAAGGGGTCGTAAACCAGCCCACATTCCAGGCGTCCCCGGTGGCGGAGGGCTATGGAAATACTAAATTGTGGAAATCCATGCAGATAATTGGTGGTACCGTCTAGAGGGTCGATGACCCATTGGAGGTCACTCCTACCCTGGGAGCCACTTTCCTCGGCCAGGATGGCGTGATCGGGGTATTTGGAGCGCAATTCGTGGATGATAGCGTCCTCAGCGGCCCGATCGACCTCACTGACAAAGTCATTTTGGCTCTTGGACTGAATCGGGAGCTGGTCAACGCGGTCGAGGTAGCGCAGCAGGATGCGCCCCGCGGCGCGGGCCGCGCGGATGGCAATAGTGAGTGTCGGTTGCATGGTGGCGCACGATACCGGAAAGCCCGGTTATATTAAAGCTTGACAATTTGACTATCATCATCTCAGGTTTCGCGGTTATGAACTTGGACTGCCAACTCCTACTGGATCGCATTCGGTTTGTGCTGGTGGAGACTACCCATACCGGCAACTTGGGCGCTACCGCCCGCGCCATGAAGACCATGGGTTTGAGCCGGCTCCACCTGGTGCGGCCCAAGACCCCTCCAGACGCCGAGGCGCTGGCCCGGGCCTCTGGCGCCGACGATCTTCTGGCCAAGGCCGCGATTCATTCTAGCCTCTCGGATGCCATCGCCGATTGCCGTCTTGTGATAGGCTCCAGCGCCCGGTTGAGAGCGGTCGAATGGCCCTTGGTCGAACCCCCCGAATGCGCCCGCCGTTTGCTTGGGGATGCCCGGGATGGCCCGGTAGCTCTGGTCCTGGGTCGCGAGCGGTCCGGTCTCACCAACGAGGAATTGGCCTTCTGCCACTTTTTGGTACATATTCCGACCAATCCCAACTTTAGTTCCCTGAATTTGGGAGCTGCGGCCCAAATCTTTGCCTATGAGATCCACCAGAGGCTAAGGGAAGGACAAGGCGAGACCCTGCCAAGAGAGAACCGCGACCTGGCTACGGCCGACGCCTTGGACGGCTTTCATGTCCATCTGTCACAAACGCTGGTTGAGATCGGTTTCGCCGACCCCAAACAGTCAGGTAAGCTTAGTCGCCGCCTAAGGCGCCTCTTCCATCGCGCCCGCCCGGATTGGACAGAGATTAATATCTTGCGTGGCATTCTCAGTGCGGCTCAGGGTCATAAGGATCCCTATCGCTTTCGTCGCCAGCCCCGGGGTGATGGAATGGCCGGCTGACCCTGCCCGGCGCTTACCCTATTTGCAACTTGGGAGCTGACCAGTGTTTGCACGGCTTAGAGAGGACGTTGCCTGTATCCTCGACCGCGACCCCGCCGCACGTAATACCTTCGAGATTCTGACCACCTATCCCGGTCTCCATGCCGTGATGGCTCATCGCCTTTCCCACCGCTTATGGTGTGCCAACTGCAAGTGGTTTGCCCGTATGATCGCCAATATAGCGCGTCTTTTTACCGGGGTTGAGATCCATCCCGGCGCCAGGATTGGCCGCCGCCTCTTCATCGATCATGGGATGGGGGTGGTGATTGGCGAAACGGCCATCATCGGCGATGACTGCACCCTCTATCACGGGGTCACCCTCGGTGGTACCAGTTGGGAAAGGGGTAAGCGCCATCCCACCCTGGGGAATGATGTGGTCGTTGGTGCTGGCGCCAAGGTCCTGGGGCCTATCGAGATTGGTGCTGGCGTACGAATAGGCTCCAACGCCGTCGTCAACAAATCGGTCAAGTCCGGCGAGACCGTAATCGGTGTCCCCGGTCGCCTCGTTGAACGCCCCACCAGCGCGGAGGCGGAACGCCGCGCCAGCACGGCCAAGCGGATTGGGTTCGATGCCTACGGTGCCACTCGCGACACCCCCGATCCAGTAGCCCATGCCGTGAATTGCATGCTTGATCACATCCATCTGCTGGACAAACGGATTGAGGCTATGGCAGCTGCCCTTGAACGTCAGGGCATCACTGACCACTTTAGCAGTTTGCCTGACCTGGATGTCCGCGAGATCCATTCCACCATGGATGATGGCGAGCCTGACCCGGAGTCCGGGCCCCCGGGGCCAACCCCCGACTCCTAGTCCATTCGGTTGGGAGTCCCCAGAACCTGGGTCCTTGGCCCAGGCAGCCGGTCCCGCAGCCTCGTCACTCCTCCGGCTGGCGGGATCAGAAATTCGGCGTTATCCTGCGCCCCCTTGCCGGAGCTCGATTAGGTCCCCATCTTGGTTGATATAATACTTGACAGATTTACTTGGTTATTGTAAATTCTTGCTCAAGACGAATATCAGGGGGTGGCAAACGCCGTGAGATTGACGACCAAGGGACGCTACGCGGTTACCGCCATGCTGGATCTGGCCATACACGCCAATGACAAGCCAACGGTTCTTGCGGACATAGCACGAAGGCAAGGCATTTCCCTTTCCTATCTTGAGCAACTCTTCTCGCCCTTACGCAAGCAGGCCCTGGTGGTCAGTATGCGTGGGCCTGGCGGGGGCTACAAGTTGGCGCGCGCTGCTTCGTCCATATTTGTCGGGGAGGTTATTGAGGCGGTGGACGAGCAATTGGACGCCACCCGTTGTGGGGGGGGAGGGGATTGTCAGTCCAAGGGGGTGTGCCTCACCCACCCCCTCTGGCAGGATTTAAGCGATCACATTCGGGGTTACCTTCACGGTGTCAGTCTTCAGGATTTGGTGGAGAGCAGACAGGTTCAAAAATTGATCGAGAAACGGCGTGGCGCCACTACAGCTTTGATGCGGAGGGTCCTGCCCCCGGTTCGTGGTGGAGTTTCGCGGATGACCGCGGGTGTCTAAGGGTTAGCGGATTGCTGGATTTGGAGTTAGAGATGAAATTTCCCATTTACATGGACTATTCGGCCACCAGCCCAGTAGACCCCCGCGTGGCTGAGAAGATGTGCGCCTGCCTGACCATGGACGGCAACTTTGGTAACGCCGCTTCGCGGTCCCACGCCTATGGATGGGCTGCCGAGGAAGCCGTTGACCTGGCACGCCGTGAGGTCGCCACTTTGGTCAACGCCGATCCCAAGGAAATCATCTGGACCTCGGGAGCGACCGAGTCGGACAACCTGGCCATTAAGGGTGTGGCCAGCTTTTACCAGAAACGGGGCCGGCACATCGTCACCTGTAAGACCGAGCATAAGGCGGTCCTGGATACTTGTCGCCAGTTGGAACGTGAAGGCTTCGAGATCACCTATTTGGATCCCGAGCCCAGCGGCCTTATCGATCACGCCAAGCTCGAGGGTGCATTGCGGGGTGATACCATTCTGGTATCCCTGATGCACGTCAATAACGAGATCGGGGTTATCCAGGACATCAAGGCTATTGGCGAGATCACCCGAGAGCGAAACATTCTCTTCCATGTCGATGCCGCCCAAAGCACCGGCCGGGTGCCAATCGATTTGGAAAACACCAAGGTCGACCTGATGTCCTTCTCCGCCCACAAGACCTATGGACCTAAGGGTATCGGTGCCCTCTATGTGCGGCGTAAGCCACGGGTGCGCTTGGAGGCTCAGATGCATGGTGGTGGCCACGAGCGCGGTATGCGTTCCGGCACCCTCGCAACCCATCAGATCGTTGGGATGGGCGAGGCCTTTCGTTTGGCCCGCCTGGAAATGGCTACCGAGAACGAGCGGGTGTTAGGGCTGCGCCGTCGACTTTGGGAGGGGGTACGGGACTTGGAGCAGGTTTACCTGAACGGTCACGAGGAACAGCGGGTGGCCGGTAATCTGAATGTCAGTTTTGCCTATGTCGAGGGAGAATCACTCATCATGGCCCTCAAGGACCTGGCGGTTTCCTCCGGTTCCGCCTGCACCTCCGCGAGTCTGGAGCCCAGCTATGTGCTGCGTGCCATCGGCCGCGATGACGAGCTGGCCCATAGCTCCATACGTTTTTCCCTGGGGCGATTTTCCACCCAGCAGGAGGTGGACTACGCGATTACCAAGATCCGTGACCAGGTTATCCGATTGCGGTCGCTCTCGCCCCTGTGGGACATGTACCGGGATGGTATCGACCTGAGTTCGGTCCAGTGGGCGGCGCATTGAGGAGTAATTAAATCTGCGGCGATCGGGGGGATCCCCTGGCCACCGCTCCCTAGAGAGGTGATTTGAAATGGCATACAGCGAGAAGGTTCTGGATCATTACGAGAACCCGCGTAACGTGGGTAATCTGGATACCACGGATCCGAGCGTGGGCACTGGCATGGTGGGTGCCCCCGCCTGCGGGGATGTGATGCGCCTGCAGATTAAGGTCAATGGTGAAGGGGTCATCGAGGATGCCCGCTTTAAAACCTATGGCTGCGGCTCCGCCATCGCCTCCAGTAGCCTCTTGACGGAGTGGGTTAAGGGTAAGACCCTGGCCGAGGCCTTAGAAATCAAAAATCAGCAGATTGCCGATGAATTGGCCCTTCCGCCGGTAAAGGTCCATTGTTCGGTGTTGGCGGAGGATGCCATCAAGGCGGCAATTCACGACTATGAGAAGAAGCGGGTTTGATGGTATGGCACCAGCAGCCATGGATGGGGTTGCCACACCCAGCTCAACCCCTGATGAACATGTCCGCAAGGTCCTTTTGGATTCAGAGCGGACGGGAGTAGATAGGACATGGGTATTTCAATGACCCCGGCCGCCGCCAAGCATGTGCTTGGCTACCTTGAGAATCGCGGCAAAGGCCTTGGCGTCCGCCTGGGGGTGCGTACCTCGGGTTGTTCCGGCATGGCCTATGTACTCGAATTCGCGGATGAGTTGGCGCCTGAGGACCAAGTCTTCGAGTCGCAGGGGGTGAAGGTGATCGTTGACACCAAAAGCCTGCTCTATCTGGATGGCACCGAACTGGACTATACCCGCGAAGGGCTGAACGAGGGCTTCAAATTCAACAACCCCAACGTCAAGGATTCCTGTGGTTGTGGCGAAAGCTTCAATATCTGAGTCTGGATGCCCAAGTGCTGGATGGCCAAAAAAGTTATTTCGAGCTGTTCGGCCTGCCCGAGCAATTTGCGCTGAACCCTGAGGACCTGTCCGAGCGCTATCTGCACCTTCGTCAGATGGTTCACCCGGACCTTTACGCCACGGCGGGGGGGCGTGAAAAGCGCCTTTCCCTACAAGCCTCTACCCTGGTCAACGAGGCTTATCAGACCCTCAAGGATCCCCTGGCCCGGGCCCGTTATCTCCTGAAGCTGCTGACCGGGAACCCCGGTGATGATCATGAGACAACCAAGGACATGGGCTTTCTCATGGAGCAGATGGAATTGCGCGAGGCCTTGGCCGAGGCGCGAGGCACCTCCGACCCCTTCACAGGGGTGGCGGCGGTGAAGAATCAACTCGCGGACCAATCCGGCCACCTGATCGCCAAAATTGCGGCTTCTCTCGAAAACGTCTCGGATCCTGACCACGAGATAACCCGGGAGTTGATTCGCAAGCTCCAATTCGTGCGTAAATGTCAGGCGGAGGCGGAGACCCTCGAAGCAGAACTCGACGAGGCGCTCTGAGTCGGCCTTAAACCCTTGTCCCCTGTCTCCTGACCGAGAATACCCATGGCATTGCTTCAGATCGCCGAGCCGGGCCGTTCCGCCGCCCCTCACCAGCACCGGCTTGCCGCCGGGATTGACCTGGGAACTACCAATTCCCTGATCGCCACCGTGCGTAGCGGCAGGCCCGAGACCCTGCCGGATGAGGAGGGAAGGCATCTGTTGCCCTCGGTCGTGCGCTATGCCGAGGAGGCCTTGATCGTCGGATATGCCGCTAAGGCGGCGGCGGCCGAGGATCCCCTTAATACCCTGGCGTCCGCCAAACGGCTCATCGGTCGCGGTATTGACGAGGTTAAGAGGCTGGGCACCCAGTTGCCCTATGAGTTCGTACGCACGGATACGGCGGTGCCACGTATCCGGACCTGTGCCGGTGATATCAGCCCCGTAGAGGTTTCCGCCGAGATACTCCGCACCCTTTCTCAGCGTGCCGAGGCCATTCTGGGGGGGGACCTCACCGGGGTAGTCATTACGGTACCCGCCTATTTCGACGAGCCCCAACGCCAGGCAACCAAGGATGCGGCCCGATTGGCTGGCCTCAAGGTATTACGGCTACTTAATGAGCCCACGGCAGCGGCGGTTGCCTATGGCTTGGATCGGGAGGCGGATGGGATTCACGCCGTCTTTGATCTGGGTGGGGGCACTTTTGACATTTCCATCTTGCGCTTGCGCCGTGGGGTGTTCGAGGTTCTGGCTACCGGGGGCGATTCCGCTCTGGGAGGGGATGATATGGACCTGGCCCTGGCGGAATGGATCATGGCCCAGGCCGGGATCAAGGATGATGCCAATCACCTGATCATGCGCGCCCTCCTTCGTGACGCTTGCGTCGCCAAGGAACTCTTGACTGTTCAAGTTCGGGCCCCCTTGCGCATCGCCTTGCCCGATGCCAGCTTCTGGGACGGTGAGATCGATCGGGCAAGATTCGATGACCTGATAGATCCCCTGATCACCCGTGCCATCTCTGCCTGCCGTCGCGCCTTGCGCGATGCGGGGCTTACGGTCAAGGACGTCAAGGACGTGATCATGGTGGGGGGCGCCACTCGCGTGCCTAGGGTGCGGGAGCGAGTGGGAGATTTGTTTGGGATGCCCCCCCTGGTTGACCTGGACCCGGATCGCGTCGTCGCCTTGGGCGCCGCCCTGCAGGCTGATCTCCTGGCTGGGAACAAGGCCGATGGCAACTTATTGCTGTTGGACGTCATCCCTCTCTCCCTGGGGCTGGAAACCATGGGCGGATTGGTCGAGCGTATCGTGCCGCGCAATACACCCATCCCGGTGGCGCGTGCCCAGGACTTTACGACCTTCAAGGATGGCCAGACGGCCATGGTCCTGCATATCCTTCAGGGTGAGCGGGATCTGGTTAGCCATTGCCGCTCTCTGGCGCGGTTTGAGCTACGTGGTATCCCCCCCATGGTAGCCGGTGCCGCTCGCATCAGGGTGACCTTCGAAGTCGATGCCGATGGTCTGCTCAATGTCACTGCGGTGGAACAGACCAGCGGTATTCAGGCCCGGGTGGAAGTCAAGCCTTCGCACGGCTTGACCGATGGCGAGATCGAGTCCATGTTACGCGAATCCATGACCCATTCCCGCGAGGATATGGAGGCCAGGCGCCTGCGGGAACAACGGGTGGAGGCCCAGCGTACCGTTGAAGCCCTGCATGCGGCCCTCGCCAAGGACGGCGATGATCTGTTGTCGGCACCGGAACGCGGACGGATCGATCAGGCGCTGGCTGAACTGGAACTCAGACTTGCCGGTGAGGATGAGGGAACCCTTAAGCAAGCCATGGAGAACCTGGATCGCACCTGCGGTTTCTATGTGGAGCGGCGCATGAATCGGAGCATCCAGGATGCCATGGCCGGACATAAGGTCGAGGAGTTCCTGTCATGACCAAGTTGATTTTCCTTCCCCACGAGGAGATTTGTCCCGAGGGGGCCATCATCGAGTCCGAGCAAGGCATCAGCATCTGTGATGCTGCCCTCGCCGGAGGTATTGAAATAGAGCACGCCTGCGAGAAGTCCTGCGCTTGCACCACCTGTCATGTCATCATTCGCGAGGGATTCGATTCCTTGCCAGAGGCCGACGAGGTCGAGGAGGATCTGCTGGATAAAGCTTGGGGCCTGGAGCCCGAGTCGCGGCTAAGCTGCCAGGCCAAGGTCGGGAAGGAGGATCTGGTTATCGAGATACCCAAGTACACCATTAATATGGTATCTGAGCACCGATAGCCGGACCCAACCACTGGCCCCGATCCTAACTAGACGGGATTATATATCCTCTTTGGCGGTATGGGCCTTCATGCGGCCTGATCAAATTTTGTCAGTTTGGTTCCTTAACCCTAGGAGAACCCATGGCCCTTAAGTGGACGGACAGCCTGGATATCGCCATTGCCCTGGACGAGACCTACCCGGACGTCGACCCGCGCCGCATCAACTTTCTCGATTTGCGCAATTGGGTACTGGCGTTACCGGATTTCGAAGATGAACCCGCTCATTCCGGCGAGAAGATCCTGGAGGCCATCCAAATGGCCTGGCTGGAAGAACGGGAGGAATGATAGGACCGGATGGGCCGATCGAATGTAAGCGTTCAACATTGCTCCCAGGGCAGGCCCCTGTAACGCCAACCCCCGATGGTACCCCGGTGGTGATGCTCGTCCAAATCACCCTCGAATCCTTCATCGATGTGGAAGACGTTGCGTACGCCGGCGGCAATCAGGGCCTTGCCCGCCTCGTGTGAGCGCTTGCCGCTGCGGCAAATGAGAATGACCGGGGTGCAGGGATTGTCCTCGGAGCAGACGACACCGCCAAGCAGGAGTTTGCGAATCTCGGTATCGAAATGGGGATTGACGGTCCATTCGGGTTCGTCGATCCAGGCCACGTGAACGGCCCCCGTAGGGTGGCCGACAAAGAGGTATTCCATGGTGGATCGGATATCCACCAGCAGGGCCGTCGGATTGTCCTGGAGCATCTGCCAGGCCTGCTGAGGAGTCAATTCCTTGGGATGTTGCGCTTCGCTCATGGGGTCGGTTCCTTTGGTGGTTGGTCTGATATGGTTTATGTTGTGAGTAGTGATACCCGCCGGTTTGGTGGTAGTCCTGTATCCACGAATTGCTGTCAGCCTACTCTTATCTGCATACATGATGGATGCCGAACCTAAGGAATCCAACCCTGGGGCACTGACCGCCGGGTCTGGACCTGTCCTCCCTGCTCGATCGGGGCGGCGGCCCGCGCCTCCCTGGAAGGAATGGCTCGTCGAAAGGCTGGCGCGAGGTATGGCCCTCCTGCCTTACGGTGCGGCCCAGGCCTTGGGTTGGCTGGTAGGTTTCCTATTGGCGTGGCTGCCCAATAAGCAACGCCGTAACGCCCTCGTCAACCTGCGTCTCTGTTATCCGGAGTGGAGCGAATCCGAAGTTCGACGCTTTCGGGATCTTGCCCTCCGTGAGGAGTCGAAAACCTTCATCGAAATCGCCTATCTCCTACTCCGTCCCGTTCCCCGCGTCTTGTCCCTGATTCGTGAGACGCATGGCCTCGAATGGTTGGAACGTAGCCAGGAGAAGGGCCTGATCGTGCTTTCGCCCCATTTGGGTGCCTGGGAGATGGCGGGGCTCTATCTCTCCACCCGGGGTCCGACCACCACCCTCTATAAACCCCAACCACTCGGAGATGCCTTGGTGCGTCGGGCCCGGGCCAGGGGCGGAGCTGAGTTGGTGCCTACGGATAATGCGGGCATTCGCCGTCTCCTCCAAGCCCTCAGGCGCGGGGAGTATCTGGGAATACTTCCGGATCAAGAACCCAAGGAGTACAAAGGATCGGTATTCGCGCCATTTTTCGGTACACCAGCCCTGACCATGCTGCTGGTCAACCGTTTAGCGCGCAAGACAGGGGCCCCAGTGGTCTTTCTTTTCGCGCGCCGTCTGCCCTGGGCGAGGGGCTTCGTCTTACATTGCCTGCCGGCGCCGGAGGGGGTGGATTCCGAGGATGACGAAAGGGCCGCCGCCGCGCTCAACCAGGGCGTGGAGGCTTGCATAGGTATCTGTCCCGAGCAGTACGTCTGGTCCTACAAACGCTTCCGCACTCGACCCGACGGTGGTCCGCATCCCTACCGCGGGCCCCGCTGAACAGTCGTAAGGCCAAGGTGGCGAGGGGGGGCAAAATGGGACCCGCATCCCCGCCACGACAGCAACTACCCTTCGATTTCGGCGGTTTCGCTCTCGGTCACGCCCTGGTTATCGGTCCAGGAGAGTTCGACCTTGTCGCCCTTGGCAGCCCCGGTGAATTTGAACGACAGATAAGGGTTCTTGGAAACCCCACCGCTCCAGAGGGCGGTGAGGATGGTCCGGTCTCCAACCTTGGCTACGACGTTCTGAATGAAATGGGCAGGAATGACCGCCCCCGTTTCCTTGTCTTTGGCCATACCATTTTCCATCGGATGGGTCATGAGTGCCTTGACCTCTACCACGTCGCCCTTGATCTTGGCTTTGATCTTCATTTGGGATGCCATGCTCTGCTACCTCGCAAACTTATTGGTTGTGGGTGATCCGGCTACGCGCTGGTATCAGCAACCGCCGACGGTGACCTTGACTTCCTTGGAAGCGCTATAGACCTTGTCACCAACCTTGACCAGGGCGATGAGGCTTGCGGTCTTGCCCATCTTGATGCGGGTGGAGATGAAGGGCAGGGCACCCTTGCCTAACTCGAAGGAGGCAACCAGGGGCATTACGTTACCGGCAGCCACGAGGCTGATGGAGGTAGCGCCCTCCAAGGTTGTCTCGACGGTGACCGGGACCACGGCGCCATTCTCAGCAATGTCCGGGGCCTTGAGGTCAATCCTGTCACTGGGTTCATGAGCGACACTACCGAGCAGGTTCTTGAGGGCATCGTCCAGATTCTGGGCGCTAAAGGCGGCCTCAGGCCAGGCGGCCAGCACTAGGCGCGGGGTCAACAAGCCGGTCCCGATGGCCATGCTGACGGCGCCAGCGGCTAGGGAGCCCTTAAGCAGAATTCTGCGTTTTGTGTCGATCATATCAATCTCCTGTCGAGCATTGTCATGAGGTTGGGGTCACGAATACCGCCGAGTATCCGGTGGACGAAAGCCCTGGCGCGCTGGGATGCCTGGGGGAAGCCGGTTGCCGGGTTTGTTGTTGTAGTCAAGGGCTAGATTAACCCAGCCTCTCGCGGCTGCAAAACGATTTTGGTCAAGGGAATGGCGGGTTAGCGTTCGTCTTTTTTGGATTTGGACTTTGGGTTTTCCTTCTCGGCTTCCTTTTGTTCCTCCTGTAGGGTGTCGAGCCTGGCCTGGATTTCGGAGGCCTCGTGGAAACCGATGCCTGGCGTGCGCAGGGCGTATTGCATCTGGTGGATGGCAGGTTCCAGGTCACCTTGGAGGTAGAGTGACTCGCCCCGGTAGCGGTAGGTTGCCGCTTTCTTGCCGGATTTTAGGGCGGCGTCCGACATCAGTTGGTATATGGAGGCCGAACCGGGTCTTTGTCTGGCCGCGCCTTCCAGGGTAGCCAGGGCGCGATCGGCCTTACCGCTGGCGATGAGGGCCTCTGCATAGGCGATGCGCAGGGGCCTGCTGTCTGGATTCAGGCCTACTGCCGCCTGGAGTTTGCGGATGGCCTCGTCATTGGCTCCGAGTTTAGACTCGATGCGGGTATCCAAAACGATGAACTCCGCCAGGTGTGGGTGCTCCTTGACGAGTTCGGTGGCAAGTTGACGGGCATCCTGGATCTTGCCGGCGCGTAGTTGGGCCAGAGCCAAGCCATAGGTGTCCGCGGTGCGGTTGCGAACACGTCCGGTGTCCAGGTTAGCCTTGAAATGGGCAATGGCACCTTCTGGGTCCTTGAAGCTCAGTTCCCGGAGATGGGCGCGGGTCAGGTGGAAGCGCAGATCGTCGGCCTTTTGCTTGTAGCCGTAATGCTCGGCGCGGGCCAGGGCGTCGGCGATACGATTGGGGTTGACCGGGTGGGTACGCAAGAACTCGGGGGCGCTGGTGTCACTGGTATGGCTGGCTTTGCTCATCCGCTCGAAGAAGCCTGGCATGGCGAAGGGGTCATAGCCCGCATCCGCCAGGGTGGAGATGCCGATGCGGTCCGCCTCCTCCTCATTGTGACGGGTAAAGTTGATCTGGCGTTGGAGGGCCAGTCCCTGAATGCCAACGATGGCGGCCATGCCTGCATTGGCGTCCACTTGGGCCCCCAGAATGGCGGCGGCGATCATGAGCAGGGTTGCGGGGATGGCAACCTGTTGCTGATCCTCGATGGACCTCATCAAGTGGCGCTGGCTGATATGGGCGATTTCATGGGCCAGCACCGCGGCCAGTTCCGACTCGGTTTCGGACGTGGTCACCAGACCGGCGAAGACCCCGATCTGACCGTCCGGACCAGCGAAGGCATTGACCGTCGGTTGATCGATGAAAAAAAAGGTAAAGTTCCCCCCGCTGGCCTCAGAGGATGCCAGGAGCCGCCCCCCAAGATCCTCGAGATAATCGGTCAGCAAGGGCTCATCCAACACCGGCAGGGATTTGCGGACACTCCGCATAAAGGCCTTACCAAGTTGCCGTTCCTGGCTACTGGTCATGACGGTGTCCGCGGAACTGCCGAAATTCGGAAGCTTGTAGGGATCATCCGCGCGAACGCCAACGCCAGCCACCAGCAGACCGGTAAGAAGGGCAAGCATGGGGCGGTTATAGGGAGGCAGGCTGTTCATGGGTCATGGGGCCGGCGACGAAGAATAGTGTCTCCCTGAGATTATGCCCCCGGAGCCGGCCTGGGAGAATGGAAAAAGCAGGGAAGCCCTCAATTGAGCTGAATGCGTTGCCCCCAAGGCACCTTGGCTTGGCCCTTGACCAGCCAGATCACGGGAAAATTCGGCTCCAGGGGTGGGAATTCACCCTCGGCATCGGTGAAATAGACCAGGAGATCGGGGCGGATCCTGTTCCGGTCCAACCAGGCAAAGACTGGCAGGAAGCTGGTACCACCCCCGCCCTTCATCTCCTCGGGGCGGCGAAACTCCTCCCAAGGTTCGAAGCACCAGGGGGAGCCCGGGCAAAGGTTGGCATCGCAGGCAAGCAAGGTGACGCGAGCCCGCACCTGACCCTTAAGGGCGTCGATCTCGCTGATGAACTCCTGAATCTCCGTATCCTTGATGGAGCCCGAGATATCCACCGCCACGACAAAATCTAATTGATGGCTGCGCAGGGCTGGCCGGATGAAGTCGCCCTCCCGTCGGGAGGGCCGGGTATAACTGAAATCGTCGTGGGCCGTGGCGCTCATGAAGCGTGCCAGGAGCTGGCGCCAGGGAACCTGGGTCTGGAGCAGGCGGTCGATAAGCCGTGCCATTTCGCCGCTGAGTTTGCCATGTTGCATGGCCTGTTGAGCGGCACCGGCGGTGCGCTGGTGCCACTGCACCGCCAGGTTCGACTGCTCGTCGGGGCTGAGGGGTTTGGGTTGGGGCGCGCTATCCGCCCTTTCCAGACCCTGACCCTCCCCAGGTTGGGGCTGGTTACTTTCGCCCTGTTCTCCGGATTCCGGGTGGGGTTCTTTTCCCTGATTCGATTTATCCAGGTCCTGCTCGGTCATTTTGGATGGGTTACCGCCCCGTTGGTTATCCGCGTCATAGAGGTGCCGGTCCAGGGTCTCGGCGTCATCCTGTTCCTCCAATAGGGGGTAAATCTCTTCTGCCGTCAGGCCCTTGAAACGGGGGTTGTGCAGGGCCGCAGGGGGCGGGGTCAGGCCATCGGCAATCAGCAAGGGGTTGATGGCGTGATCGCAGGCCAGATCCCATCGACGGCGAACCCGGTGTTGGCGGCGGGCGAAGTGGGACAGGGCGCAGTGCAGGGCATCGTGGGCCAGCACGAACTGGGTCTCGTCCAGGCTCAGGCCGGCAATATAGGCGGGGTTGTAATAGAAGGCACGGGCATCGGTGGCCGTGGTAGGGCACCAGTTTGGATCCGCCGCCTTGATCGGCAGCCGCAGGGCCAGAGCCCCTAGAAAGGGCTTGTCCAGGATCAGTCGGGTGCGGGCCGCGGCTAGCTTGATGGCAATGGCCTGATGTTGCGGGTCCATATTCAAGAATAGAGCATGAGGTCGGAGATTGACTGGGCCCAGTCGCCGAAGGCGGGGGTTTCGAACAGTCGGTTGCCGATGGCGCGGTGGAGGTCGGATACCAGCATGACGCCCATCTCCCGTTGGGGGAAACGGCCGGCGTAGCCCAGGATATGACCGATTTTCTCGCGACCGCTGGGTTCGGATTGGGAGCGAATGGCGCGCCCCACCAAGGCGGCGGCGACCGCGTATTGGAGGTCAATTTCCTGCGGTACCACCACCTCTTCCCCACGAAGGATGGCATCCAGGTCCGGCATTCGGTCCAGGCTATTGATGAAGGCGTTCAACTCGATACCTGCCGCCGGGCCGACGCAGCCCTGAAGAGCGCCCTGGAGGAGATCAGGGTCGTCCTCGAATTTGCGCAGCCCGCGATGGGCGAACTCCCAGGACCGGGGGGTGGGGAAGGCGATAGGGTTGTGAGCGGGGTCGAAGTCGAACAGCAGCTCCGGGCGGAAGCGCAGGAAGGCGATGACGCGGTCATCGATATCGTTGGAATAGGCCCAGGCGACCCAATCATCCAGGTGGGTGTCCACCTCGAAGTGGGAGAAGCGGTTGGCCAGAGGCGCCGGCATGCTGTAGGTGACCCCCCGGTCCCCCTGACGGTTGCCAGCGGCGAAAATGGCCCAGTGTTCCGGCACCTCGTATTCACCGAGGCGGCGGTCCAGAATCAACTGATAGGCGGCAGCGGACACCGCTGGCGGCGCCGAGGTGATCTCGTCCAGAAAGAGGATACCGCTGGCACCATGAAACGCCGGGTTTGGCAGGATGGCCGGAATGGCCCACTCGACCTGGGTTCCGACGCGGAAAGGGATGCCGCGCAGGTCGCTGGGCTCCATCTGCGACAGACGAATATCGATCATGGGTGCCCCGTGACGGGCGGCGATCTGGGCCACCATCTGGGATTTTCCGACGCCGGGCGGGCCCCAGAGCATGACGGGGGTATGATGACCCTGATGGGTGCTGGTGAATTCCCGATCGAGGACGCGAATCAAGTGAGCAGGTCGCATGGTGTTGGTGTCAGGCTAATCGAGGTTGGGTGGAAAGGGATCGGCAGTTACCTTGGCAAAATAGGGTTCCGCCCCTGCCATCGCAAGCTGCAATGGTGATGCCGACACAGGATGCAACCTGGGGCTACCTCGTAGGACTGGCGCCTATTAGAAAAACGAAGTATTCTTATGACTCTAATGACTCGCGGCCCTCGGGTTATGACTGGGATGCCGAAAAACCCATTGGCTGCGGCGAGTTTGTCCCAGGTAAACCCTCGGACTGATTTGGCGAGGCGCATGACTCAGTTGACGCTGTGGGTGCCGCAGTGGTGTTCCGATGATACCAAAATGATGCCCGGCGAAGAGATGCGTGCGGTGTGTAACTGGTTGGGTCCGAAGGGATAACGCCGTTACCTATAAGCCGCTGATAAAACCATAAGTTTCGGAGGCATTGACCTCATCACTGCTATAGCTCGGAGACAGGAATATGAACCAGTTCTATTACGACACCGTCACTAAAATGGAGCAGATGGGTGTCGATGACGAATACATCCAGGGTTGGCAATGTGGGTTCTTGATGAACCCCAAGCGTGAGGAACAGCGCCTGACCGAGGCCTACGAGGCCGGTTACGCCGATGGCGAAGAGAAATCCACCGAGAACTTCGCTGACTGGGTAAAGGAATGAGCCGGATCTCCGGCTAGCCTCGCTCGTCAGTGAGGATAGGATAGGAAAAGGGCGGGCAATCCCCGCCCTTTTTTTGTCCCCTGCTTTTCCCCAATAGTCACCAACCAGACCAACCGGGTGGCTCAGGGTGTGCAACGCTGGAGTGGAGTGATCCGCCAGAGGTGTCCCTCCCCATGAATCTCCAAGCCGAACGCCTCCGCCAGCTGCTTGCCGGGCCGGAATTTCTGCTGATGCCTTGCTGTTTTGATGGCCTCTCGGCCCGCCTCATCGAGGAGGCCGGCTTCCCCCTGACCTTCATGAGTGGTTTTGCCGTCGCCGCCGCAAGGCTCGCCCGGCCGGATACGGGACTGATCTCCTACGGCGAAATGCTCGACCAAGGCCGCTCCATCCTGGAGGCCGTCACCATTCCCGTCATCGCCGATGGGGATACGGGCTACGGCAATGCGGTCAACGTCCGGCGTACCCTGGAGGGTTACGCCAGGGCCGGTTTCGCCGGCATCATGATCGAGGACCAGGTCGCCCCCAAACGTTGCGGTCATACCCCGGGCAAGGAGGTGGTGACCCGCGCTGAGGCCTGCGGTCGCATTCACTCCGCCGTGGAGGCCCGGGAGGCCGGTGCCGATATCCTCATCATGGCCCGCACTGACGCCCGCGCCAGCCTGGGCCTCGACGAGGCCTTGTGGCGCCTGCAAGCCTTTGCCGATTTAGGTGCCGATATCCTTTTTCTCGAGGCCCCACGGGATGAGACAGAGATGCGGACCTTCTGTCGGGCCCTGCCAGGACCCAAGATGGCCAATATGCTGGAGGAGGGCGTCACGCCCCTGCTGTCTCCGGCGGTCCTGGCCGAGATGGGCTACAAGATTGCCGCTTACCCCCTGACCCTGCTCAACACCGCCGTATTTGCTATGCGGGAGGCCCTGAACGACATCCGAGCGGGGCGGGTTCCAGAACGCCGGGTCGACTTCGCCACCATTCGCCAGATTGTTGGCTTCGCGGACTATGACCGTCTGCTAGCGCATTACACCAGCGAGTTCCGGATTTGATCAGGGTCAGGGGTACAGGTCCTGAAGACCCACAGCATTAATTGCCTTCCGTAGAGGTAGAATCCTACCTAGATCAGAACAACAACCCGTTACCACCTCGCTAGGAAGCCATGCCCGTGATACCACTCAAGAACGACACCTTTTTGCGCGCCCTGTTGCGCGAGCCCCTGGACTATACGCCGATCTGGATGATGCGCCAGGCCGGCCGCTATTTACCGGAATACCGGGCCAGCCGGGCCAGGGCGGGCAGTTTCATGGACCTCTGCAAAAGCCCGGAACTGGCCTGCGAGGTTACCCTGCAGCCCCTGGATCGCTTCCCGCTCGATGCAGCCATCCTGTTTTCTGACATCCTCACGGTTCCGGACGCCATGGGCCTGGGGCTCTACTTCACCGAAGGGGAGGGGCCCCATTTTGAGCGCCCGGTCCGCAGCCGCGAGGATGTGCGGCGTCTGGGAGTGCCGGACATGGCAACCGACCTGGGATATGTTATGGCGGCGGTAGCCCTGATCCGCCGCGAACTGGACGGGCGCGCACCCCTCATCGGTTTCGCCGGGAGCCCCTGGACTCTGGCCACCTACATGGTCGAAGGCAGGGGTTCCAAGACCTTTGCCCGCACCAAGGCCATGCTGTTCGATCAGCCTGCCCTGATGCACGAACTGCTCGCCGTCGTCACCGAGGCCGTGACCCAATATCTCAACGCCCAGGTTGCCAGTGGGGCCCAGGCCCTCATGATCTTCGATACCTGGGGTGGCTCCCTGACACCCCGCGACTACCGCGACTTCTCCCTGGCCTACATGGCCCGCATTGCCGCCGGCCTGACCCGGGAGGCGGAGGGTCGCCGGGTCCCTGTCATTCTGTTTACTAAGGGTGGTGGCCAGTGGTTGGAGGCCATGGCCGCGACTGGCTGCGATGCCCTGGGTTTGGATTGGACCATGGATCTGGCCGATGCCCGCCAGCGGGTCGGTGGACGAGTGGCCCTCCAAGGGAACATGGACCCCTGTCTGCTCTATGCCAGCCCGGAGCGTATCCGCGCCGAGGTTGCTGCCATCCTCGCCAGTTACGGTCGGGGCCCGGGACACGTCTTCAACCTCGGCCATGGCATCCATCCCGATGTGGACCCGGATCACGCCGCCGCCCTGGTGGCGGCCGTACACGAACTGAGCCGACCTTATCACGATAGCGTGGCAGGTTGATTTCTCCGGAAACATCTAGGTAGCCATCGGGCTGTAGGGCTTGCCCACGCCTCGGACCAGGGCCTGGGCATCTAAGGCACTCAATCGCCGAATGAGAGAGGGAACATGAGTAAGGAAAGGACCCAAGAAGGGATGGGAGACGCAGATGGCTACGCCGAATTTCTAACCCGGACCCTGGCTGTAGGAGCCCTGTGGACCCTAAAGGGGGAGGGCGGCTATGTCGCCTTCCATGATGAGGAGGGACCCTGTTTTCCCTTCTGGTCGAGCCCTGCTGGCGCCCAGGCCCTGGCCACCGCCGATTGGTCAGACTGCGAGCCTGAGCGGGTCGGGCTCGCCGAGTTGCGCGGGGTCTGGCTCCCGGGCATGGCTAGGAGTGGACGGCTGCTGATGTTGGAGCCGAGTCCGGAGGGTGAGGGTATCGTCTGCGGCCCGGGGGATCTGCTGGCGGATTTGGGGTAGGGCTGCGGCAAGGCCTCGGTGCGTCTCACCCGATGGAGTCGGGCGGCTGTATCTGGTGAAATACCACACCACCTGAATGCCTCGCTGTCAGACCCTATGATCTATGGGTCCGGATCCAAGAGCTAAGTTTTGCAGGATGGCAGGATTTTCGACGCTCTTAAACCAGTGAGGATGCGTAGGCGTATAGCGCTGGGGTGCCACCCGTATGCCAGAAGAGGACCTTCTCGTCAGTTCTGAAGCAACCCTGGCGGACCTTGGCGATGAGCCCGGCCATGGCCCGACCAGTATAGACCGGATCCAGCAGGATGCCCTCATGGCCGGCCAGCAGTTGGATCGCCTCCCGATCGCCGGGACTGACCTCGCCATAACCCCTCCCCGAGTAACCTTCATCCAGATGTAAATCGGTGGAGGACAGGCGGAGGCCTGTACCCAGGAATCGCGCGGTCGCGTTGGCCAGTTCCAGGATCCGTTCTGCCAGGGATTGTTCAGCGTTAGCGATCTTGTCGATGGCAATGCCCGTGATCCGGTAGTTCTGATTCAGGAGCCTTTTGCCCACCATCAGTCCGGCCTGGGTTCCGCCCGAACTCGAGGCAAAGACCAGGTGATCGAAATTCAGCCCTATGGCACTCGTTTGCCGTTCGAGTTCGAAAAGGGCCTCCACGAACCCCGTGGCGCCCAGCTCGGTGGAACCGCCATAGGGAACCGTAAAGGGCCTGTTTCCGAGGCTGCGCAACTGCTCGGCAAGGGCTGGAATGTCCTCGCCCTTCCTATGGTCGCCAGCCCAGTGGATCTTTGCCCCCATCAGGTGATCCAACAAGAGGTTGCCGGTGACGGCTGCCGGTTCGGCGCCACCTAGAAGCAGATGGCATCCCATCCCGAGGCTGGCGGCAGCGGCGGCGGTTTGCCGGCAATGGTTGGATTGCATGGCCCCGGCGGTAAGGAGGGTATCCGCGCCCTCCGCCAACGCCTGGCCGATGAGATATTCCAGTTTGCGGGTCTTGTTGCCTCCGCAAGCCAGGCCCGTCAGATCATCACGCTTGATATAGATACGCGGCCCGCCGAGCAGCCTGGTCAAACGAGGTAGTTCGTGGATGGGCGTCGGGAAAAATCCCAAAGGCTGCCTGGCCAGATCGAGATGTGTCACT